>CAYGTK010000074.1:0-16576 GCA_964352775.1 uncultured Chitinophagaceae bacterium | reverse complement strand
TAAGCGTTTTCGATGGGATCTCTATATCGGTAGGCTCAAAACCCATATCTGCCAAAGGGATAATAGGCCTTGACTTGTGTGCGGCCCAGTTATCGAACATCAAACCCGAAGTGAAGCTCTCAAAATGCTCATTGGTTAAGGCCTCTTTCCATTTCCTACTAAACGGCGTGAACACTTTGTAAGGGTCGCCATCATCTTTCAACACGTCCATCGGCTCGTGTATCACGTGGTCTTTGTAGGTGTGAAATTCAATGCCTTTATCTTCCAAAATACTTTTCACTTTCGCATCACGATCTTGAGCGTATGGCTCGTAATCGCGGTTGGTGAATACGGCCTTTATTTCATATTCGTTTAGTAGTTCTTGCCAAACTTCTTTAGGCTTACCATGGCGAGTTATAAGTGTGGTATTCTTCCCTTTTAGTTCCTCGTTTATTGCCGATAGTTCATTGCGAATAAACGCTAAGCGAGCATCCTTTTTATTCTCCAATTTATCCAGAATGTGGGTATCGAAAATGAAAAGGGGAAGTACGGGATAATCGCCTTTTAAAGCGTGATATAGGCCAGCATTATCATCTAAACGAAGGTCGCGGCGATGCCAGAAAATGGCGATAGGTGTTTTGCTCATGTTGTTGAATGTTGCGCTAATTCAACAGAAAGAAGACAATTATGTTTGCAGTTCGTCTAGCAAAATGTCGAACAGCTTCTTGGTGAATTTATGATCAACAAAGCGTTGCTCACCCACCTGGGCTATGGGTCGTATACCCGCTATTGCATTGGTATTGAACAGCTCATCGGCATTCAACATATCCTCAATAGATAAGCGAGTTTCATGATAAGGTATACCGTGGCTTTCGCAAATTTTCAATAGAAAGACCCGCATTGTACCTGCCAATGGCCCTTCAGAAAGCAGCGGAGTTAAGAGCACTCCATCTTTCACTAGAAATAAGTTGCTAGATGTACATTCCGCTACGCGACCCGCTGAATTCAGTAATACCGCATCGTCTAAAGCATTACTGGCTGACCAATTGGCTGCTAGCACATACAATAATGAATTGGCCGTTTTAATATTCGAGAGGCCATCCAAAGGCTTGCGATGTTCGCGATATATGTCGCACTTGAGTCCCTTTTCTTGCCATTGGAAAACAGCATCTTCCAATGACGAAACATCAATGAAATAGCCAGCAACATTGGTTTCTGGTGTGTAAGTACCTTTACCTTTACGGTATAAGGTCAGCCTCACTTTTGCATTAGTATGCCCAACTTTAGATACTTCTTCTAAGAACTGCTCTTGGAGAAAATTCTCAGTCCAAGCATCATCCCATTGCAAATGAATAGCAGCTGCCCCAGCTTTCAGTCGCTGATAATGCAAGGGCCAAAGTGGTAGTTTGCTATCAAACACGCGCACGGTCTCAAAAAGACCATCACCAAAACGGGTGAGCCGATAAGTTTCCTCATTGAGCATAGTTTAAAATTAACAATTACCAATTGTCAATTACCAATTATTTAGCCTTACAGTTATAACAGTCAACTGGTTTAAGTCTGCGACTTAAACTAAATGAATAAATGGAAGTCGGAGACTTCCTACTATTCCACAGTTCCAGTTACAAACTGAAACCAGTACTACTTTTAGAAGCGTGGCCCGCTAAAAAGCGCAGCCGAAGCCAATGCAGCCGAGCGCATTTTTTTAGCTTGATTTTTTGGCTTCGTTTTTCATCAAGGAAAAAGGAAGAAAAAAGCGAAACTGCCTTTATGAAGCGTATCATCAAAAATGAGATATAATTGAAAGCTGACGCTCTAAGAAATACTTAGTTGCCTTTGCGTATGTACACAATGCTTTTACCCTTATAATAAGGATTGTCGAAATAATCGCTTATAGGTTTGATGGTAGCTTTCATTTTGGCACGTTTCAATTCGCCTTCAATATCTCCACCTTTTAGGGCTATCAATCCATTACGGATGTCGTGCTTAGAATCGGCGTAGTACTTGCCTTTCATCCAGTAGTTCAACTTACCAATATCAGCTACCGCGCGGGTTACTATAAAATCGAACTTAAAGGGCACATCCTCTACCCTACTGTGCATGGTAGTTACATTCTCTAGTCCTATAGCTTCAGAAACCTCATCTATTACCTTCAACTTCTTGTTAACTGAATCAACCAGTAGGAATTCTACTTTGGGGAAGTAAATAGCCAGAGGCACTCCAGGAAATCCACCACCAGTGCCAATATCCATCACTCGCTGCCCATCTCTAAAACGGATGAACTTGGCAATAGCTAATGAATGCAGCACATGGTGCAAGTACAGATTATCAATATCCTTACGAGAGATCACATTGATCTTTTCGTTCCACTCTTTATACAGATCGAACAGTTGCCCGAATTGTTTCTTTTGCGTGTCAGTAAGTCGTGTAAAGTATTTTTCGATCAGCTCCATGCTAGATCTTATCGCGTTTGTCTTGCATCATTTTCGATAGCAAGTCTTTAGCTCTAAACAATTGCGCTTTAACAGTGCCTAAAGGAATATTCAACTCTTGCGAGATCTCTTCATAAGACAATTCCTTGTAGTAGCGCAACTCTATCAAGTTACGATACTTATCATCTAATTGAGATATAGTACCCCTAACTGAAATAGCGCGCTGCTTTTTCATGAAGGTCTCCTCTGGGTCTAATGCTTCCGACTTTACGTCAATGCGCATTTCTTCTCCCTCTTCTCCGCCAAATGGTTCGTCTAGCGACGTCGTCTCTAAACGCTTTTTGCGGATGAAATCGATACAGTTGTTAGTAGCTATTTTGAATAACCAAGTACTGAAAGCATACTTAGGATCGTAAGCATGCAATTTATTGAATGCCTTACCGAACGATTCCAAGGTAATATCCTCGGCATCGTCACGATTATGTATCATTTTCAATACCATGAAAAAGATAGAATCACGGTACTTATCCATTAGCTTTTTAAAGGCTATCTGGTCTTTATCCTTAACCGCCTTCTTAACTAGCTCTTGGTCTTCTTTTGCGCGGTCGGATATTTGTGGTTGCTCGTCTGCCATGTCTTCACCTTAATTAGCGATGCTGCGCCTAAAATTAGGAAAAATATAGACATAGCAAGCGGGCCGAAGAAGTACGACCATGTGGGTATCAACATATTCATAATTCTGCTCAATGTGTAAGACAGCCCCGCAGTTAAAAGCACGAACATGGTAAGTAGAATTGCAGCCCAAATCCATGCAGTAGAGAAAAACAGAAAGGGAAGTAAAAACCAAAACAGCACTAGTGAACCGTTTACCACAGCAAGCTTCAGCCTGTGCCATAACTTATAATGATGCCCAGCTGAAGCATGCCTCCGCTTCTGATGTAGCCAGCTTGCCCAAGTGGTTTTCGGAATAGACATTACCGCTACTCTATCATTCAGTACAATTGCTGTATTCTCATAGGTGGATAACTCATTTACCAGCAGGTCGTCATCACCAGAAATAGGATTGCTCTTCTCAGTGAAATTCGTGGATCTATAGAAGAAGCTTTTGGTATAGGCCATGTTTCGGCCAACACCCATATAAGCCTCTCCTAAAAAGGCGAAACCCAAATATTGCACCGCAGTATAAAAGGTCTCGTATCGGATAAAGCCATTCAGAATACCAGATTGTATCTCATAGGGCGAGTAACCAAGTACCAACTCAATTCCGGGCGTAAATGCCTTTGCCATATTGGCTATCCAAGTACTAGTTGCAGGATAGCAGTCTGCATCTGTAAATAATAAATGTTCGTGAGCAGCAGCGGCAATACCCTCTTTAATGGCGTTTCGTTTGCCGGGGAGGGTCTTCGACGCACTTGTTCTCACTACTTTCAGCCGTTTGAACTTGGATTCCATGGTTCTTAGGTATGACCACGACCCATCGGTTGAACCATCATCTACCACCACCACTTCAAATTTAGTGTAGCGTTGTTTAAGAATTATCGGTAAAAATTGCTTCAGACCCTGCTCCTCATTTCTAGCGCAAATTATCACAGATATGGGCGTCTCTTGTCCCTTACCCAATGGCGAACTATACTGCATCAGCTTACCTGCATACCGCAGCCAGTATACTAGTTGCACTACAAAGCAAGCAATTGCCAACACTAGCAGCACCGATAAATGTAAAGGCAAAACCATACTTTTGCCAAAAGTAAACTATAGCCCCCCAGCGTGCAATTCGATCTATTACATAAAGACCCCGCCACTAAGGCCCGAGCAGGAAAGATAACTACTGACCACGGTGATATTGAAACCCCCATTTTTATGCCCGTAGGCACGGTGGGAACGGTTAAGGCCGTACACTTTCAAGAACTGGAAGCCGAGATACAAGCCCAGATAATCCTTGGTAATACTTATCATCTTTTTCTTCGCCCTGGCTTAGATATATTGAAGGCCGCTGGTGGACTACACAAGTTCAATACATGGGATAAACCCATATTGACCGATAGTGGTGGCTACCAAGTCTATTCATTAGCCGCAAGGCGCAAAATAACAGAAGAGGGGGTGCAGTTTCAAGCCCATACCGATGGATCGAAGCACTTCTTCACACCTGAATATGCTATGGATATTCAGCGCGTGATAGGTGGTGACATTATCATGGCTTTTGACGAGTGCCCACCTTACCCTTGCGACTATGGCTACGCCAAGCAAAGTATGGAAATGACACACCGCTGGTTACAGCGTTGTATTACTCGAGTAAATGAGACGGAAGGCTTATATGGTTACTCGCAGGCACTATTTCCAATAGTTCAAGGTAGTGTATATAAAGACTTAAGAACCAAGTCGGCCGAGGTAATTGCCGAGGCTGATATGCCTGGCAATGCCATTGGTGGCCTAAGTGTGGGTGAACCGCATGAAGACTTATATGAAATGACCGAACTGGTCTGTAACATCCTTCCTGAAGAGAAACCGCGTTACTTAATGGGCGTGGGTACCCCTGCCAATATATTAGAGGCTATTGCGTTAGGCATTGATATGTTTGACTGCGTAATGCCAACCCGTAATGGGCGCAATGGTATGCTATTTACTACCGAAGGGGTGATAAACATCCGAAACAAGAAATGGGAGAACGACTTCAGCCCAATAGATGCCAATAGCCCTGTATCGGTTTGTGGAAAGCATAGCAAGGCTTATTTGCGACATCTTTTAGTTTCTAAAGAGATACTTGGTATGCAAATAGCCAGCTTGAACAACTTAGGCCTATACCTTTGGTTAGTGAAAGAAGCACGCAAGCACATTATTGCTGGCGACTTTGAGCCTTGGAAAAACAAAATGGTGAAGCACCTGATGCAACGCTTATAATGAAGATCATCGATCGGTACATACTGGGCAAATTCTTGGGCACATTCGTATACGCCGTGTTGCTCTTTTCTGCCGTAGCTATCGTAATTGATCTTACCGAGAAGATCGACAACTTTCTAGATAAGGATATACCACTCCAAGAGATCATTTTTGGGCACTACCTTAACTTTATCCCCTATATCGATGCCCTGTTGATGCCCCTTTTTGTGTTCATCACCGTCATCTTTTTCACCTCTCGACTCACCAATCGCTCGGAACTATTGGCTATGGTGGGTAGTGGTGTTAGTTTCTACCGCATACTTGTTCCCTATTTAGTTGGTGCCTTGATAATTGCCTCCTCACTATTCGTGTTCAATCATTATTTAGTACCCAAGGCTAATAAGGGGCGATTGGCATTTCAGTATACCTACATTAGCACTATCGTTCGTTCGCTAAAGCGGAATGTTCACCTACAGGTAAGCCCTACGGAGTACATGTATGTAGAGAACTACAGCATGCAAGATAGCCTTGGCTACAAATTCTCATACGAAGTAGTGCAAGACAACCGCATAACCTATAAGCTACGGGCCGACCGCATGAAGTGGAACACAAAAAAAGGCCAATGGGAATTCCGTAACTACACCGAACGGACATTTAACCGAGGGAAAGAGACTTTGGCCCAAGGGAAGCAACTCGACTCCTTATTTAATTTCTACCCAAAAGATATGGAGTTCCGCACCAGCTTAAGGGAAGAAATGACCACCCCACAATTAAAGGAATATATAGCCGTATTAGAGGCTAGAGGGGCCGACTATTTAGACTTCTACTACATAGAACTCTATCGCCGAACGGCTAATGCCTACACTGTGCTTATCCTTACCATTATTGGTTTTGTTATCTCCTCCCGTAAGGTGCGGGGCGGTATTGGCGTGCAGTTGGTAGCAGGTATCGTGCTGGGTTTACTCTACATCATTTTCGAGCGCTTTAGCACCACCTTCTCTACCAATGGAGATCTAGATCCTTTCCTTGGGGTTTGGCTACCCAATTTTGTGTTTACCATTATTTGTGTGGTGATGTTGTTAAGGGCGCCGAAGTAATATTGATAGTAGCTAATAAACTACCCACTTTGAGACCTTTCTTACTCCTTTTAGTTTTGCTAAGTACCATTCCAAATGAGGGTAAAGCCACTGATCTTGAGAAATTGGAACAAGAAGTGATCCATCTCTATGAAAAGGTAGATAGTATAATGACGCTATTAAACCCACTCCGCTGGAGAGATGCCGACATTACTTATACTGACTCTATTGATCAATTACATTTTCAATTAGAAGACTCATTGGTAACTGCTAACGAAAAACTGGAACGCTACCTGCTTAGTGCATTAGCTATGCCCAATGCTATGGCTTACCCATTTCATAAATTACGAGAGTTTTGGCCCATTAATATCACCTCATCTGATGACGGCCAAATGAGGACCTTTGTTTGGAATACTGAAATGGGTGGAACAATGATAGATTATGGCAGTATTGCGCAATACTGCCATAATGGTAAAGAAGAAACCACCTCTCTAAGAGACGGTAGTTTGAATGGAATACATGAGAATATTTACTCCATTCTACTAAATGGAAAAACCTATTATATACTTATAGGTGACAAGCGTGTAGCCACACTACATATGAACCTGTACATCGGCATTGTTCACATAAGCCAGACCGGCGGTTTGATGAGCGTTAATAAGATCCGTAATGAAAATGGAGATCTGCATGACGTAATACAGCTAGACTATTACCCCTACTCAGACACATCAAGGCCAGTTATCGAATGGAAAACAGGTCGTTCAGCATTTTGCATTACCAATTTCCCGAAGGAAAACGGTGGAGGCTGTTACGATTTTTTATCTTCAGAAGAGTAAATACTCATCATGCCTAATACCAACATCCTACAGACCAACTAAGCCTTAGATGAAAAACATATTGCTGTCAACAGTTTTACTTATGATGATGTCTTGTGCCAATGTAACCACATTCTCATCAACAAATAGCATGTTGCAAGTAGTGAAAAAGGAAAGGAAAAAAAATACACAATTGGTATTGAAAAACATTGGTGATAGTACCCTACTGGTATCAACCTTAACATGGAACAGGAAACCAATGATAATTGATGGTTCAACCTTTGATACATTGATCGACTGGTGTTGGAATAATGAACAGTTTCCTGATACATTCTTTTCTCAAGAGTATTTGAAAAAAAATAATTTGAGCTGTTTCTTCTTAACACAACGGCGCTTGAAACCAGGCGAAAAATGGGTTGATAAACTGGTCATAAAAACGAAAAAAACTGATCTTGTAGCCCAGTATCGCTATCTACACTTTAATGATGGTAACGGGTTGTCACCAAACGATACTGATCATGGAATATGTAGTGATACAGTTTCGACCCTCAATATTGAATTAGGCAATCATAATCCATAAGTTAACTCAATATGCCCACCATCATCCTAGAAACCGAACGCACCTACTTACGCCATTTTGAATTGAATGATGCCGATTGGCTAATAGCTATGGATACCGACCCCAAGGTAATGAAGCATTTAGGTGGAGTTATCTCTGAAGAACAAGTAAGAGCGTATATACCCAGGGTAATTGAAAACTATAAAAAGTATCCTGGTATGGGTGCCTTTGCTACGGTTCTTAAAACTACGGAAGAAACCATTGGCTGGAGCAGCATAAAGCCGCTTCCTAGAACGGAGTACATTGAAATAGGCTGGCGATACTTGCCTAACTACTGGGGCAAAGGATATGCTACAGAAACCGCAAAGGCCATGCTGGATTATGGTTTTGAAAATTTCGATATGGATGTTATCATATCTGTAGCTGATGATGATAATTATGGCTCCACAGGTGCCATGAAAAAAGCTGGCCTTACTTACTGGAAAACCGAACCTTACAATGGTTGGGATAAGGTAGCCTGGTACCGTATCTTCAGAAAAGAGTGGGAAGAAACCAATAAGAAATTTTAAAGCAGTTAGAGAGGACTTATAATCGTTCTAAAAGCTGGTTTCAGTTTGCAACTGAAACCACAGAATAGATGGAAGTCTGTGACTTACCTTTTTTAAATAAACCTAAGCCAGTACTACAGGTAAAAGGTATAAACATTTAATAACAGAATATGATAGTAGTAATGGGCGTTATTAATACCTTCATAGCCATCTATGCCATCACTCATTCGCATTTTCACCACTTTAGTTTTACTGTTTGCCGCTCTACCAAGCGTTGCTGCGGTATTAACAGGTACGGTAAGCGATAAAAATGGTAAGCCCCTACCCTTTGCCAATATCTTCGTTTCAGGATCAGGCTCAGGAACTACCACCAACGAGAAGGGACTTTATAGACTGAACTTAAAACCTGGTGCATACGAAGTAGTGTATGACTACATTGGTTACAAGCAAACCATAAAGCAAGTAAACATTAGCAGTACAGATGTAGTGCTAGACATTCAACTGGTAGCTGATGAAATAAAACTTCGCGAAGTAGTAGTTACTGGCGATGAAGACCCCGCCTACCCCATTATGCGGAAGGCCATTGCCAAGCGGCAATTCCACTATAAGCAGATAGACAACTTACAAGTACGCGCCTATGTAAAAGGGATGCAACAAATAATTAGCGCTCCCGATAAAATACTGGGGCAAGACATAAATGTAATAGGCACGCTAGATAGTAACAATGCTGGCATTATCTACTTAAGCGAATCCATCTCTGACCTCTATTTTGAGAAACCCGATAAGGTGAAAGAGATAATGCTTAGCAGCAAGGTAAGTGGCGAAACCCAAACCTTTAGCTGGAACCGCAGCGGCGATATGCTCCAGTTTGACCCATACAAAAGTACATTACCCATAGAAGGACTGACCGATAGGGTGGTTATTTCTCCATTGGCTGATAATGCCATGCTGTTCTATCGCTACAGGTTAGAGGGCTACTTTCAAGAGAACGGCAACCTGGTGAATAAGATTAAAGTGATACCCCGCCGAGCTAACGACCCCGTGTTTAGCGGTTACATCTATATAGTAGAAGACCTGTGGAACATTCACAGTATGGAGCTATTCATCACCAAACAGAACCAGATCAACTTTATTGATACACTTAACTTGAGTTATACCTATCGCCCATTGTTTGATAGTTTGTGGGTGCCTGCTAGTCAGCGTTACGATTTCAATTTTGCCATTTTCGGTATAAAGGCGGCAGGCTATTTTGTTGGAGTATTTCAAGATCATAAGGTGAACGTGGAACTACCCAAACGCTTCTTCACCAACGAGATAATGAAGATAGAAGATGGGGCCAATGCTCGCGATAGCACATACTGGGATAGCATAAGGCCCATTCCGCTCACCACACCAGAGGTACAGGACTATGCACGAAAAGACAGTTTGGAAGAGCTACGAGAATCTAAGGCCTACCTCGATTCTACTGATAAGATAAAGAACAAATTCAGCCCACTCGATATTTTCTTGGGTTATAGCTTTGGCAGTACTTACCGCAAATATTCGGTAGACTTTATTCCCCTCTATCAAATAGCACATTTCAATACCGTAGAAGGTTGGAGCCTGCGGCTGAAAGCTAGGCTCTGGAAAGAATTTAAGAACGAACAACGCATTAGAGTTACACCAGTAGTGCGCTACGGCATAGCCAACAAACGCTGGCAGGCCATGGCCGACATACGCTACTATTACAACCAAAAGAAATTTGGCTATGTAGAAGCGGGTGGTGGACAATACATGTTCCAATTCAACAGAGTAGATCCCGTACCCGAATTTATGGGAACATTCTATGCATTAATGGGCGAACGTAATTTCATCAAACTCTACCAAGATCAATTCGTTTACCTAAAACATCGTATTGAGATAACTAATGGCCTTTTCCTTTTTGCACAAGCAGATTATCGCATTCGCGAAGCACAGCGCAACCATACCAACGCAAAGCTATTCAACCGAAAAGGAAGAGAGTATTCCAGCAATATACCAGAGAATGCTGCTACGGAGAATACCGATTTTAAAGAGTATCCTGTAGACGACCATACCGCCTTCATCCTTAAAGGAACTATAGTGTGGCAACCTGGTCAGAAATACATGACCCGCCCTGACATGAAGGTGGTACTCGATTCAAAATGGCCACAGTTGCGCTTACAATACAGCAAGGCCATAGCAGGTGTGCTGGGTAGCTCTGCCAATTTTGATAAGATCAGTTTCTCTGTTTTTGGCGATGTACCGCTAAAGCTATTTGGCAGCACGCATTTTTATGCTGAGGTGGGTACCTTTTTAAATACCCGCGAGGTACATTTTATGGATTTCCACCATTTCAATGCCAATCAAATGGCCCTGATAAGAGATTATAAGGATGGCTTTTTGCTAATGGATTATTACCAAGCCAGCACCATCAACAATTACGTTGAAGCCCATGTTTCGCATCACTTCAATGGCTTCCTATTTAACAAGATACCAGGAGTTCGTAAGCTAAAACTACAAGCCGTATTAGGAGTCAACTTTTTATACACCGAGCCTTATAAAGACCACACCGAATTGGTTGTTAGCATTGAGAACATCTTACGTGTTATGCGCATAGACTTCGTTACTGCCTTTCGTTCCACCCAGCGCACTGAGTTTGGTTTTGCTTTAGGGTTTAATATTGGTGGCCTGTAGGTTTAAGAGCAGTAGTAAACGGCAATATCCTTATATTTGCGGCTCTTAAAAACACTTCCAATGAAGCAATACATACTTTTTTTACTAGCAAGCATACTTCTATTTTCTTGTCAACCAGCAGCCGATACAGATGCTGGTGATGGCGAAGAAGCGGAGATGACCGAGTCGGACAAATTAAACGCATGGTTCGACCAGAAATGGGACGAAGCGGTAGACCGCTCTCCTACTTGGCAAACTTACATGGGAATAAAGAAAGACTATAGCGAGTGGGACGACATGAGCGATGAGCAGTCTAAAATAGACCATGAACGCCTACAGGAAGATCTAAATGAATTGGTGAGCAACTTTGACGTGACCAAGCTAGATGAAAAGACCAAAGTAAGTTACGAGCTATGGAAGGATGACGCCGAACGCGAGCTAGCCAGTTTTGAATTCCGTTTTCACAATTATCCGGTAAATCAAATGTTCGGCACACACAGTTGGCTGCCAAGCTTTATGATGAACATGCACCGTATTGATAGCTTGAACGATGCACAAGCATATGTGAAGCGATTATATGGTATGAAAACTGTGCTAGACCAACTAGTAGTTAACTTAAAAATGAGAGAAGCGAAAGGAATAATTCCTCCAAAATTCGTTTTCCCATTGGTAATTGAGTCGTGTAACAACATCTTAAAAGGCTTTCCGCTTACCGAAACAAGTGAAACAGACTGTGCCTTTTTAGCTGACTTAAAAGGGAAGTTAGATAACATTACTATTACTACCGAAGAAAAAGATGCCCTAACTGCTAGCGCAAAACAAGCCCTAAAGGAATCTGTAGGACCAGGATACCGCGGATTAATAAGCTACCTAGAAGAACTAGAACAAAAAGCCACTACGGAAGATGGAGTATGGAAATTTCCCAATGGAGGAGATTACTACAACATGCGCTTAGCTAATATCACTACTACCAGACTTACATCGGACGATATTTTTGATATTGGTATGTCTGAGTTAAAGCGTATTCAGGCTGAAATGAGTGAGATACAAAAGAAAGTTGGTTTTGAAGGAAGCCTACAAGATTTCTTCAAGCACATGGAAACTAGTGAGCAATTCTACTTTGAGAACACTGACGAAGGTCGCCAGCAATATTTAGATAGCACGAAGGTGTTAATAGCAGATATGAAGAAGCAGCTAGATGGCTTGTTCATTACCAAGCCAAAGGCTGATATGGTAGTGAAAAGAGTAGAAGACTACCGCGAGAAAGCTGCTGGAAAAGCATTTTACCAATCGCCTGCACCAGATGGCAGCCGCCCAGGCATGTATTATGTTAACTTATATGATATGACCCAAATGCCTGTATACCAAATGGAAGCATTGGCTTATCACGAAGCCATACCTGGCCACCACATGCAGAATACCATCTCTCAAGAATTAGCGGGACTTCCTAAGTTTCGTACACTAGGTGGTGGTTATACAGCTTATGGCGAAGGTTGGGGATTGTACAGTGAGTATGTGCCTAAAGAGTTAGGTTTCTACAAAGACCCTTACAGTGATTTCGGTCGCCTTGCAATGGAGCTTTGGCGTGCATGCCGCTTAGTGGCTGATGTAGGTATCCATAGTAAAAAATGGACTAGAGAAGAAGCTATTGAGTTTTATTCAGAAAACACCCCTAACCCTTATGAAGACTGCGTAAAAATGGTTGAACGCCACGTAGTTATGGCTGGCCAAGCAACGGCATATAAGATAGGGCAATTGAAAATACTAGAGCTACGTGAAAGTGCGAAACAACAATTAGGCGAAGCTTTTGACATCCGCGAATTCCATGAAGTGGTATTAACCAATGGCGCCTTGCCTTTAAATGTATTGGAAGATATGGTTAACAACTACATTGCAAGTAAAAAAGCAGCGTAACTAGCCATTTTCAACAGTATCTTTCTGAAGTAACTTCGTTTCAACTTAATAAAGAACCGATGAAATACCTACTACCATTGCTTTTAGTGCTTGGTCTCACCTCTTGTGAAGAGAAATACAAGGTAGAACAGCTACATGGCGAATGGCAATGTACCTATGTGCGTCAAGGCCAAACGGAAATGACAGACGGTATAGTAAAGTACATGAGCTTTACCTTTAATACAGACAAAACCTATACATACAGCGCAGGACCTACAGATGTAGAAAAGGGCAGCTACTGGATAGAGCGTGAACTACTATTTACAGAAGGCGATCAGGTTCTTAAAAAGGCGGTTAAAATAGATGTGTTGACTACAGATAGCCTAGTGCTGGACATGAACGATAAAGGCACAGATATGCGTATGATATTCGTTAAGAAATAATAACCCACTACTTTCCAATTTATCAATGACCAACTCTACTTCGCACATCATGATGATAAGGCCTGCGGCTTTTCAGGTTAATCATCAAACGGCAGACAGCAATGCTTTTCAGCAACTTCCAGGTTCTCTATCAGAAGAAGAGATAGTAGCTAAGTCTATAGGTCAGTTCGATGATATGGTAGGATTGTTACGAAGCAAAGGTATAGATGTAACAGTGATACAAGATACCGCTGAGCCACCTAAGCCCGATGCAGTATTTCCTAACAACTGGATAAGCATGCATGCTGATGGGCGCATATTTCTGTACCCTATGTATACTCCTAATCGCAGGATAGAGCGAAGGGGTGATATTGTAGAACTACTACAAGATCACTTTAAAGTTAGCGAGGTAATAGACTGGAGCGATAATGAAGAAGAAGACAAGATACTAGAGGGCACAGGCAGTGTAGTGTTCGACCACCCAAACAAGGTGATGTACGCTTGCCGATCAGCTCGCACTAATGACAAACTGTTCCACAAACTGGCCCTAGAAATAGGTTATCAACCCATTCTATTTGATGCTGTAGATAGCCAAGGCATGGAAATATACCACACCAACGTATTAATGGCCATAGGTACAGGCTACGCTGTAGTTGCGCTTTATACTTTAAGAGATGATGCCCAGCGCAAAGAGGTTAAAACCATGTTGGAAAAAACAGGGCTTCAGATAATTGACATTAGCCCTGAGCAGCTAGAACACTTTGCTGGAAATATGTTAGAGGTAAAAAGCCTTACCGGCCAACTTTATCTAGTAATGAGTAATCAGGCCTACCTAAGCCTGCTTCCCGATCAAATAGAAGCAATAAACAAGTACGCTGAAATACTACACCCCAACCTAGAAACTATAGAGCACATAGGCGGTGGTAGCGCACGTTGTATGATGGCAGAGATATACCTGCCAGCAAAAAAATAGCGAAAAAGTGTTGGAACTTCATTGTAAGTGCCGTACGCTTGTAAGGTATTGAGCTAGATGCTTATACTGTCGCGTGTTAAAGCCTTGTTCCGTTTGATCCCGGGAGCAAGGCTTTTTTTATCTGCCATTAGTCGAATATGGATAAATATATTTTGCCCTTGCCGAAATTATAGTAAGCTTTGCCGTCTGAAAAAACTTCTAGTAAACTAAAGTAAAGAAGACATGAACAAGTTTTTTATCCTAATGATCGCTATCAGCACTGTATTTGCAGGCACTATAGCAGCACAATGTAACATTGACCCAGGTACTGATGCACTAGCGCCAGGCCTTTATCCAGAAGACGATGCTGATATTGACCCGATAACAGCAGGCACACCTTACGAATTCACTTTCCAGTTTAAAAACTTCACCATGCCTACCATATTAGGTGCACAAGTTAATCTGGACAGTGTTGAATTTTTAGAGTTTGTTGGTTTACCTAGTGGACTTACATTTTCTACCAGCGAAGCAGACAATCGTTATTCAGCAGGCGAAGCGGGTTGTATTAAAGTAGAGGGAACTACCAACGTTGCTGATGGACAATATCCAACTGACATTCGTCTTCGTGCATGGGTTCAAGGTATAGGTACTATTGACACACTTTCAAGCACATTGGGTATCATGCCTACTTTCACAGTTGGCCCTGTAGGTATTAACGAGCTTTCTTCTGTAGAAGCGTTCAATGTATCACCTAACCCTATTTCTAGCACAGCTACTATTCGTTTCAATGCTACAGCAAATGAGGAATTGACTCTTCGTGTACACGACCTAAGCGGTAAATTATTGAGCGAAACTGCTATTACTACAACTACAGGTTTCAACTCTTATACTTTCAACAAGAGCAACCTACAGATGAGTAGCGGTATTCACCTTATCTCGTTAACTGACGGAACTAACAGCGTAACTAAGCGCGTATTGGTTACTCAGTAAACCGAGCAGAACTATATTCTGAAGCCCCACGCCAATAGGTGTGGGGCTTTTTGTTTTCCAGTACAATCAAAAGAAGCGTAGCCGAAGCCTGTGCAGCCTAGCGCATTTTTTTAGCTTGATTTTTTGGCTTCGTTTTTCATCAAGGAAAAAGGAAGGAAACAACGACTCTTCCTCTAAAAGTGCCTGTAACTTAAAAGTATGTAGCAGACCATTACAGTAAAACAAATACAAGTTTATAAAATAAGCAGTTCACCTAAGCTTCTTATATTTAACCCATGGACAATATCCAACACAAATACGCCACGGTTAACGGCATTAAAATGCACTACGTGGAAGCCGGAGAAGGTAAACCGGTCATATTAATGCACGGTTTCCCAGAGTTCTGGTATAGCTGGCGCTTTCAAATACCCGTACTGGCAAAAAAGTACCGCGTAATAGCTGTAGACATGCGCGGCTACAACGAAAGCGAAAAGCCCGAGGACGTTTCCGCTTACCAAGCCGATGAAATAGCCAAGGATATTGTAGCGCTCATTAAGCACCTAGGCTACGATAAAGCCTATATAGTTTCTCATGACTGGGGTGGAGCGATCGCTTGGCACATGGCCCAGCATTACCCAGAGGTAATGGAGAAACTAGTAGTGATGAACTGTCCACTACCTAACGTGCTCTTAAAACGTCTAAAAAGCAGTTTCACCCAACTTAAAAAGAGTTGGTACATGTTCTTTTTCCAAATACCTGGCCTACCAGAATGGAATATGGGGCGCAACTTAGAAAAAACCTTTAAAGCTGCCTTTAGAGGTTGGGCCTATAATAAAGAGGCCTTTCCCCAAGAAGTGATAGATAAGTACGTAGAAGCCTACAGCAAACCCCGAGCTATCACGGGGCCACTAAACTACTACCGAGCCTCCATGCGAGCTGTATTCGGAGGAAAAAAAACAAAGTCTAAGTTCCCCATTACCGTACCAACCATGGTACTTTGGGGCGAAAACGATAAGGCTCTTGGTAAAGACTTGACCTATGGCATGGAGAAATACTTCAGCAACCACTACGAGATCAAATACCTAAAAGATTGTAGCCACTGGACCCAGCAAGACAAGCCAGAAGAAGTTAACAAAGAGCTACTGGCCTATTTAGATTAGCATGAAAAGCTTTCAAGATAAGATAGTATGGCTTACAGGAGCGAGTTCAGGAATTGGAGAAGCCTTGGCCTATGCCTTTGCCGACGCAGGAGCACGCCTAATAATAAGCGCCCGCCGCCATAAGGAATTAGAACGTGTAAAGGATAATTGTAAAGACCCCAACAAAGTGAGCATCGTGTTGCTAGACCTTGCTAAGAGTGATGAGCTACCTGCTATAGCAC
>CAYGTK010000073.1:0-17285 GCA_964352775.1 uncultured Chitinophagaceae bacterium | reverse complement strand
CCATTACCAGAGCACAGACTGACCATTTAGCTATGCGGGCAGCTGCATCTAACCAAAGAGCCAACAATACAAAATGGGAAACAGAAGGACCAGGTAACATTGGCGGCAGGTTCAATACTTTGGCTTACGATGGTGTGAATGGTCATATCTATGCAGGATCTGCAGCTGGCGGGGTTTTTAAAACTACGGATAATGGCGCTACTTGGCTACCAATATTTGATGAGCAAGCCTTTTTAGCGATAGGTGATATTGAGATAGACCCCAATGACCCGAGTACAGTTTACGTTGGAACGGGTGACCCTAACATTAGTGGTTATCCCTTTATTGGTGATGGAGTTTATAAGAGCACAGACGCGGGTGCTTCTTGGACCTCTCTCGGTCTTACCGATCAACGGATTGTTTCTAAAATAGCAGTTCACCCACAAAATTCTGATTTGATATATACCGCTACTATGGGTTTGCCTTTTGAACGGAATAACGAACGTGGTCTCTACAAAAGTACTAACGGAGGCCAAAGCTGGCAACAAGTTCTATTTCTTAGCGATAGTGCTGGTATTATTGACTTAATGCTTCACCCAACAGATACTAATATCGTTTATGCCTCGGGTTGGAATAGGATAAGAAATAATCAAGAAAGTCTACTTACTGGTGCAGAGTCACAGATATATAAGAGTATTGATGCAGGCGCTACATGGACTCCTATTATGAATGGCATTGTTGCTCCTTTCGGAGGTTTCCATAGCCGTATTAACTTAGACATGTCGGGTACTGACCCTAATGTGATCTTTGCTTCAGTAGTTGATAGTTCTTATGAGCTGGGTGGTATTTACAAGAGTACTAATGCTGGTGCATCTTGGGTATCATTGAGTATGAACGGACTACCACCAGAAGTACTTGGTGGTTTCGGCTGGTATTTTGGGCAAATTAAGGTAGACCCCGCCGATGATGACAACCTATTCATTCTGGGCGTGGAGCTGCATGGAACGACCGATGGCGGAAACTTCTGGGATCCAGCTACTCCACCGTGGTGGCAGTATGAGGTGCATGCTGATATGCACGACCTTATTTTTGAAGGGAACGATCTATACCTAGCAACAGATGGCGGTTTGTATTCTGCTGATAAGTTCGCGCTTACTTGGTCAGATATTGAGAACATACCAGTTACCCAATTCTACCATGTTGCCATTCGCGATATTGAACCTGGGGTATACTACGGTGGTGCTCAAGATAATGGTACAACTGGAGGAAATAGCTCTATCATTAATTCATGGCCTCGCATATTCGGAGGCGATGGATTTGACATACAATTTCATCCAACTAACGCCAACATATTTTATGCTACTACACAGAATGGTGGCTTGGTAGTGACTGATGATAACGGCAATAGTTTTTTCGATGCTACTGATGGTATTGATACCGATGACCGAAGAAATTGGGATGCACCGTTTAAGATCAGCTATCATGACCCAAGCTTACTTTTTGCAGGTACGTATCGGCTTTATAAAAGTGTAGGTAGCACTAATCCATTTTGGACAGCTACAAGTAACGACTTAACGGATGGTGTGATCTTTGGAGATAACTTTCATACCATTAGTGTTATAGAAGATTCTAAAATTGATGCTAATACCTTATTTGTTGGGACTAGTGATGGTAATGTATGGCGATCAACGGATCTTGGGGGTAATTGGATCAATATTACTGGAACACTACCGAATAGATATGTAACTGATCTAGAGACTTCGGTTAATACGCCTGAATTCATGGTATCTACTCACTCTGGTTATAAAGACAACGATTTCATCCCCCATGTTCACGCATCGTTAGATAATGGGACTACTTGGGTGGATATTTCTGGTGACTTACCAACGTTGGCAGTTAGTGATGTTGAAATAAGCAGCGTGAACGATAGTGTGCTTTTTGTAGCTACTGATGGCGGCGTGTATTACACTACTAACATGGGAACAAATTGGCAGCGGCTTGGAAGCAATATGCCTGTAATTACCGTTTACGATATTGAGATAGATGAGGCGAACCGTAAGTTGGTAGCAGGAACTTTCTCCCGCTCTATCATGAGCATTGGTATAGATTCTATTACCAGTCAAGTAAGTGGACCTTTACTAGCAGTAAATATTACTGGGGAAGAAACCATATGCGATGGTAACTCCGCTATTCTAACAGCTAATTCCAATGGTGCAGGCTTGCAGTATTCTTGGACTCCAAATGTAGACTTGAGCTGTTCTACTTGTGCTTCTCCTTTGGCATCGCCATCTATATCTACCACCTATTATGTTGAAGTAAGTAATGGTGGTTTAAGTCAGCCCGTAACAGATAGCTTTATGGTGAACGTAGTACCAGGCTTAAATGACCTGAACATAGCTTCGGTAGGCGACTCCGTGTTTGTTGATACCACTACAGGGGCAACTTACCAGTGGCAATTAGATGGTGCGGATATTCAAGGTGCTACGGCTTCTTACTACATAGTGACTGAAAACGGACTTTATACAGCCATAGTTTCTAACGGTACCTGTATAGAGTTACAGAGCAAGCAAGTGGTATTGAGCGGCATTGCTAGTGAAGCCTTTAGTTATAAAATAAAAGTGTTTCCTAACCCTATTGAAACAAGCTTTACGCTGCAACTGCCAAGTAGCTCTAGTGGCGAATGGCAGGCTACTATTCTAGATATAAATGGACGAACGATATACGCTACTACCCTTAAAGAAGGAATTACAGAAAGGAGTATAATACTTAATGCACGAGCAGGCCTATACCTATTACAACTAGAAGATAATTCTGGGAATATTGCCCTAAAGCAACTGATCAAAAACTGATCAGCTATTTGCCTTTTTGTGGTCTGCTAAGAATTTTGCCAAGCCAATATCCGTTAATGGATGGTTGAACAATCCTAGGATAGAACTCAACGGGCAAGTAACAACATCAGCACCCAATTCAGCACACTTCACAATGTGCAAAGGGTTACGGATAGAGGCCGCTAATATTTCTGTTTCGAAACCGTAGTTATCGTAAATGTCTGCTATTTGGCCTATCAATTCCGTGCCATCCCAGTTCATATCGTCAATACGACCGATGAAAGGAGAGAGGTAGGTTGCACCTGCTTTAGCTGCTAGAATAGCCTGCCCAGCGCTGAATACCAAGGTGCAGTTAGTACGTATACCTTTATCAGTAAAGTAGCGAATGGCTTTTATACCATCTTTTATCATAGGCACTTTCACAACAATATTCTTGTGCAGTTTGGCTAGTTTTTCACCTTCTTTTACAATGCCTTTGAAGTCAGTAGAGATAACTTCAGCACTAACATCGCCATCCACTAGTTCACATATTTTCTTGTAGTGGGCTGTTACCTTGCGGTCGCCACTTATTCCCTCTTTAGCCATCAGGCTTGGGTTAGTAGTTACCCCGTCTAGTATACCTAGTTCGGAAGCTTCCTTAATTTGATCGAGATTGGCAGTATCAATGAAGAATTTCATGTGCTTTGTGGTTTTCCTCAAAAGTACACCCTAGGGCTGGTATGCTGGCTATTTCGCTAGCTAAAGAAATTCACAAGTTTTACACCAAAACTAGAGCGCCCCTTGCGGGGGGACAAGGGGCACTCATGCTATTGTTAGAAAAAGTTATGTTCGATTATAGTCCGAAAGCGTAATAGTATTCACCATCAAGTTTCGGATACTTACCTTCTAACATCACACCGCCGCGTTTGTTCTCCAGAATTCGTAATAATTCTTCTGAATTAGTTACTGGCTCGCTATCAATGTGAGTTATAATGAAGCCTTCTTTCATATTAGTATAGCGGCGAAGCTTACCATCACCCAGTTTGGTAATCTTTACTCCACCTTCCACACCTAGTTCACGCTGCTCTTTAACGGTCAGGTCGGCTAATTGAGCTCCTAGTGCTTGAGATACTTCTACCTTGGCTTTACTTAACAATTCTGTGCCTTTGTTGCTGTTCTTCAATACAACACTAGAGCTGTATGTTTTGCCATCACGTAGGTATACCACGTTCAACTCGTCACCAGGGCGGTATTGGGCTACGGCTTCTTGCAGTTCAGGAGCGCGGTTAATATTCACTCCATTAATGTTTCGTACCACATCGCCTGACTTAATACCTGCTTCATCCGCGGCACTTCCTTCTAATACTTCAGCAATATACACGCCATTAACTTCTTCCATATTCAATTCGCTTGCTAGATCTTGATCTACATCGCGAATGGTAACTCCTAAGAAGCCACGCTGAACCATACCAAACTCATTGATGTCGTATACCACCTTCCTTACCAAGTTAGCAGGTACAGCAAAGGAGTAACCAGAGTAGGAGCCTGTAGGAGAGGCGATAGCTGTATTGATACCTATCAGATTTCCGCTGATGTCTACCAATGCACCACCGCTATTACCAGGATTTACCGCTGCATCAGTCTGAATGAAGGACTCGATAGCACCTTGGCCTTCTAGAATATTGATGTTACGCCCTTTGGCACTTACAATACCTGCGGTAACTGTAGAGGAGAGGTCAAATGGATTCCCAACAGCTAATACCCAAGAGCCTATCTCTACAGAGTCTGAATCAGCAAAAGGTAAATGAGGAAGGTTCTCCACATTTTCTATTTTCAATAAGGCGATGTCCGTATTGGGGTCAGTACCTATTAGGTTGGCAGTATAAGTACGGTTATCGTTCAGGGTAACTTCAATGGTTTCTGCATTGCGTATTACGTGATTATTGGTCACTATCAATCCATCACCAGAGATGATAACACCTGATCCGCTTGCCATACGTGGCTGTTGTTGTCCACGCGGTGGTCCAAAAAAGAACTGGTCGCCAAATAGATCTTGGAATGGATTACTCCCGTAGTTCGTATTATTAGCAAAGCTTTTGGTCTTTACATGCACTACTCCGGGTGTAGCTAATTTAGCCGCCTGGCGGAAATCTAGCCCCATAGGTGTGCTTACTACGGAATGTGTTAACCCGGTGAAGCGTACCGGCTGCTCTTGCTTTATAGTTACTTGCTGTGGTGCTTCTGCTTTAAAGTGATCGTAGATACCTACTGCACTGAGGGCGCTTAACATGGACACCCCAACTATCACTAAAATGTTTCTTGCGTTCATATGTGTCTGTTTTTTTGTTCTGCTGAGTTATTTGCAATTATTATGCCTATTGTATTTCTAATTCCCTTAGTAAACGCACTTAAGCCGCAGATCTGTAATTTTGAACACCATTTGGTCACACTTTTAACAAGTTTTAACACTTGCTGGCTTGATACCTTTAAGCGAGACCGAAAAAATGGCAGTAGGTTAAACGAGTAAAAGAAATGACAGTAGACTTCTACAAATACCACGGCACAGGAAATGACTTCATCTTAATAGATGATCGTGCTGAAGAATTGTCAGCCGATGTTCATGGTCTATTCGGTAAATTATGCGATAGGCGATTTGGAATTGGGGCAGATGGGTTGATGCTATTGCGAAACAGCAACGTTGCCGACTTTGAAATGCTCTACTATAATGCCGATGGGAAACCAAGTACCATGTGCGGTAATGGTGGCAGATGTATTGTTCATTTCGCGAATTACCTAGGAATGGTAGTTACATCGTGCACCTTCATGGCGGTAGATGGTTTACACCAAGCCAAATTGATAGATGGACTTGTTCATCTAGAAATGATAGCCGTAAAGAATATTAAAGAGCTAAATGGAGACTATGAACTAGATACTGGTTCTCCTCACTACATTAAGTACGTAAGCGATGTAGAGCAATATCAAGTATTTGAAGAGGGTAGGGGAATCAGAAATTCGGAAGCTTATAAAACGGAAGGGATCAACGTCAATTTCTTAGAATGGAAGAACAAAGAACTTTTCGTTAGAACTTATGAGCGTGGAGTGGAGGATGAAACCTACTCTTGTGGAACCGGGGTTACCGCTGCTGCTTTAGCTCACGCAGAAAGAGTGCGGTTGGGAGATGCGATAAAAGTGCAAATAAACACACTAGGTGGAAACTTAGAAGTACGTGCAGAGCGAAGTGGGGAAGGATTTAATAATATTTGGCTGATAGGTCCTGCCGTTCAAGTATACCAAGGTAAAGTTGAAACGGAAGGTCTATAAATTGCATCGGGGGAATGCTCAATGAGCATTCCCCCGATACATCCGTCCAAGCATATACCTCATCTCATCACGACAAATCGTCTCTTACCACTCATAGTCTCGCTCGTCACGGATACATTATACATTCCGTTAGGTAATACATCGGTAGGTATCTCCAAAGTTTGGTGACCCGATGCTCCTGAAATATTATTTTGATAGAAAAGTTGACCACTTACGCTGTATACAGCTACGTCAACGTCGGTTATCTCATCACCAAAGTTTACATCAACTTTAGCTGAGCTTACAACCGGGTTAGGGTAAATACTTACTTCAAACTCATCCAAAGTGCGCACGGTCATACGGTGGGTAGAAGTTTCTTCCCCATCATTAAGAAGCTCGTTCAAGCCATGGCCTTCTACATATTCGTAGATGCTGCCATCCTCTTGCTCATATCCTAGTAATTTTACTTCGTATTCTTGTCCAGGCTCTAAGCCTGTTAAAGTGTATTGCTCATCAGTAATATCTACTTTTTCCCAAGCTTCTTCGCCAGCTTGCTGGTAAGCTATTTTAAGTTTAGCTGCACCCATTGGTAGGTTAGCTACATTAAATGTAACGTTGCTCGGCCCTACTCTAGACTGTTGGAAAACAAGCATATCACTACCGCTCTGTACAGGGTAAGGAACACACTCGCCAACTATATCACTTGGGTAAGATGGTAAGCCCATTTTAGCCACTTTGCCGTTAAGGTCTAGGCTATCTTTACCATAAGTACAGTTAGTACCTCTAAAGTTAGGGTGGTAAATTATGTCTAATGCTGTAGCATTGTTTTTAGTAACATACATTCTACGATTAGGTCCTACACGAATTGCTCCAGGTAGTGAGGGGCTAACGTCTGCTACCAATGTTTTAGTAGTAGCTACTTGATGCCCTGCATAGATATCGAATTGATAAATAGAACGGCTAGCCAAGTCACTCATATATAGTAGTTGACAATCAGGAGAGAAGGCCCCGAAACTACTACCCTGACCAAGGTTGACAAAGTTGCTTACTTTACCTGTATTTGCATCAAAATCAAATAATCCTGTAAAGCTGGTTCCGTGTAAAGCTAATTTTTCGCCATTAGCTGATACGCTTAATTCGCCAGCAAACTGACCAACAACATTGCCAATTTTAGATTTTACAACACCTGTTATGCCGCTTTTACTAAGGTGGTATACATAAAAGCTATCAGTATTCACTTTGTGTGAAATAACCCAATAACCATTACCACCACCATGAGCGATAGCAGACAATGATTCGTTCATCATTGGGGAAAGGCTATTTCCTTTAATAACCACGTCACCTAAACCTCCATCCATATTCATATCTACTATAGAGTAGCTAAGGCCATCGGCAAAAGCATTTTCTTGACAGTCGGTATTAAATATGTAGTGTACATCTCTATTAGCAGGGTCAGTTAGTATTAGAGAAGACTGAACTGAACTATTACAACCACCTGCGCCAGTAAGGTCGCCATTAGGCATTAACTGGTGATTACGGTTCCAAATTCCACCATCGTAAGGAAAGTCTCCCCCGTTGGTATAAAATTTAAGTTGTCCGGTATTAGCATCAGAAACTACAGATACACCTTCCATACTGGAAAGTGAACTATTAGTAAGAGCAACAGGATCTCCATTAGAGAAGTCCAGACCTGCTTTATCTCCGAAATACCAAATATTTGCCTGTTTAGGGCTCTGTGCCAGAAGGAAGGTGGGTAGAAATAGGATCAACAGCACCAACGGTTTTAAACGCTTCATCATCATCATATGCTTTAGTCTTGTAAAAACGGATAGAAAAACTCAACTAAGGCTGTGTACGCATTTTGACTAAATATGTTACGAAGAAGCTATAAATAGCTGCCAAATTGTACTCCCTAACCCTTATCCACAGTGATGTGACGCAATAATGCTTGCTTTTAATTCGGAATAGTTTTACATTGTGAATGTAGAAGTAGAGAACTATTCAAAAAATACTTGACAAGTATTTGCGGTTGCCCTACTTTTACGAAAGGATTTAAACTCAACAAAACGGTTCGAATATGAGCAAATTTTACTCTCTACTCATTTTTACCTTTTTCTCTTTCAGCGCATTCTCTCAAGCATTGTATAATGATGGTACTATCACTATTGAGGACGCAGGTCTGATATTTGTTAATGGTGACGTTGAAATTACGGATAACGGAACCGTAACACCCGACGGAACGCTACAAATAAAAGGAGACCTACAACAAGATGGGACTTTAACATACGGTGCCTCAGGCGACCGCTTGGTAGTGTTCGATAGTATTGATGCAACACGTGCACAAAACATCACCTCCAATAACGGTGTAGTCGAATTTCATAATTTGCGTGCATACAATCCTAGTGTTCTTGTTCTAGGTACTTACAACCAAGGTGGGGTAACATCAAATGTAGATATTCAAGTAAATGGAGATCTTGATGTTAATAATGGAGATCTCATCATGTGGACTAATGAATTGATATTAGGTTCTGATGCTTCTATTTCTAATGCAGACGGTAATAATGTATTATATTTTACATCTGGTTCTTGTAATTGGGAATTATCTACACTTAAAACATACAGCTTTCCGATATACAGAGAAGGTGCTATAGGTTATGTACCAGTAGAAATAGATGTACAAGCAATGCCAGCCTCAGGCGATGTTATCAAGGTAGGGTTTACGCCTCAGTCCAACTTAGGGAATATTTTCCACACTGGTGGATGTCCTGGTATTTTTGGTACACCTGGAAATCAGACTATTATGTTGAACAAATTGGTAGATAACTTTGGTTACTGGCAAGTTGATGCTTTTGACAATGGAGGTACTTATGTTGGACAAGCTGCGGGATGGGATTATGACATTACTGTACACTACCCTGAGCCAGTGCTTTCTAACTTCCAATCAACTTACGGTGCTGATTATTTTAAAGTATTGAAAGTAGATAACTACGCAGGGACTACGCCGATAGCTTTTAACCCAAGCACTGCCGATTGGTATTCAGGTGTTACTAGCACAGGATTCTATTGTTCAGGTATTACTGATCTATCTACTTATAATTTCGCAACTGGTATTACTTCAGAAAGTGTACGTAGCTTTTCAAACTTTGGTGGTGCAGGTAATAATGGTGGCGGTGGTCTACCGGTAGAACTTCTTTATTTGGAGGCTAATGCGATGAATAACAACTATATCCAATTAGATTGGGCTACTGCTGTTGAGATCGATAACTCTGGTTTCGAAGTAATGCGTAGTGTGGATGGTATCAATTTCACCAACATTGGTTGGATAGATGGAAACGGTAATACCACTACACAGCAGTACTACACTTTCAGCGATATGGATGTAGTTTCTGGTACAGTATATTATTACCGCTTGAATCAAGTTGATTACGATGGTGATAACGAATTGACTTACATCGTTTCGGCATCTCTTGTAACTGATAATGTATTCGCAATTGGTGAGTTTGTTCCTAACCCAACTTATGGAGGAACTAGTTTAGACATCAATACAAGCGATGCTAAAGAGATCTCTGTAAAAGTATTTAATACGCTTGGTCAGATAGTAGCTGCAGAAGACCTTAATTTAACTGTAGGTATGAATAAAGCAAATTTTGAGCTTAATGAGCTTGCTGCGGGTACTTACTATGCAGTTATTACTGTAGACAATCAAGTTTATAACAAAAAACTAGTAATAGCTCAGCGCTAATTACTTACTACATAACTTGAAAGGCCAGTACATATGTACTGGCCTTTTCTTTTATCTTCATTTCATGAAAAAGCTACTTCTCGCATCAATTCTTGTTCCATTGCTTTTCACTACTGTTTTAGCTCAGAAGAAGGGAACGGACCAGCAGCCAACTTCTGCAGCTTCTTTTGTGGATGAGTATTATAAAGTTCAGCGTGCTAATTACAAGCTAGCCCTTTCAATAGGTGATCTAGGTTTAGCTAAGCAAGCTGTTTATGGTATGCTAGCTGTAAGGCCAGATGAACCTCACTTGATGGATACACTTTCCATTTTGTATTATAACCAAGGTGGTTATTCTCAAGCTGTTCAATTAGCGGAGAAGATATTAGTTACAGATGCTGAGAATACAGCTGTACTAGAGGTAGCTGCCGCTTCACATAAGCAACTGGGAAACCTTAAAGCCTCATTATTCAACTACGAGAAGTTATTTAAGCTACAAAGCCAAATAGATCATCTATATCAGATAGCAACCCTTCAGTATGCCCTAAAACGCTATGGGGAGTGTGAAAATACGCTCAAGCAAATTACACAACATCCGAGTAAGAAGAATACAGTGATACTAGCGGCTTCTGCTGATAAGGCTCAGAATGTGCCTTACGAAGCTGCTGCAGTAAATATGTTAGGTGTTATAGCTGTAGATCTTAATCAGCTAGAAGTAGCCACACTGTACTTTAATAAGGCTTTAGAGCTGATGCCTGACTTTGTATTGGCTAAAGAAAATCAAAAGGCAGTGGCCCAATTGAACAGTAGTGGTAAGTAATCTTGCGATTATTGTTGTTTTGTATTACTTTGAAGTTTCTAGCGGAGAATTAACCAATGAGTGTTAACATAGGGCTATTCTACAATATGCCTTTTTGTTATCTTTAACTAAACTCTCAACCAGTCATGAACAAAGGCGTTTTTTGGATAGTATTTAGTTGTGCATTATTTCTTTCATTAGTTGCTTTGGGGCAATCGGAAGTTGATAATGTAGCTCCCCATAGACCAGACCCAACGGGGATGAGTTCTGAAGCATACTCTGAAGCTAAGGAAGCATGGATAAAGAAATATCCAGCTGAGTATGATGCTTTAGTAAAGCAAACTCAAGATGCTTATGAAAGCAAGGTCAAACTTCCTTCTGAAAAAGTGACTTTGATACCAGATGTAGGTGTTTCTGGCATTACTCAGTTAGCAGCTCATTTCCCTAAGTTTAAACCTATGGATGATATGGATGCTGCATATGCTTCTTATCAGCAAGCTAAGCTTAAGTGGAAGCAGAGTTACCCTGAAGAGTTTAAGAATCTAGTTCGTTTCATGAGTCAAGCTGTGGGTAGTGATAAGCTACCACGCTTTATGAGTTATCCCGTAACGGACAGGCAGCCATTGATCATAATGTCAGAGCATATGGATAGTGAGCTACTTACCTATGAGTTGCGAATGATGAACTGGACTTATACCTACAGTGGAAAAGAAGTGAAGTCTATTTACGATGTTGACCTTGTGTTACCGGCAAACTTTTCTAAGGAGGAATACACCACTAATATGATGTTGCGTATACCTGATGAATACGATAGAAAGATGTTCTTCGAGGAAGGTATGGAACAATCTCAAGATGCAACAACAAACGAATGATCTCCCAATTACCATCAACTAGCTATAATTCAGCTACCATGAAAAGAATTCTGGCATACCTGCTTTTTACTTTTGTACTCTTAGGTTCAGGAATACAATCTGCAATAGCGCAGAATATTAATTACGAAACCCAAGTAGTTCGTCTTTACGGAGATACATACTTAGATGCAGTTTTTGGATCAGAAGATAAGTACCAAGTATTTTCCCGTGACAATGTAAACACCGGTTGGGATGCATCACCATTCTACAATGTTGATGCAGGTGCACTCTTCAATTACCCGCACCCTTACCAAACAACACTAATTAATGGTACTATTAGTAATAGGACCAATACTTCGGCAAGTCAGGTTTATCTCAGGTTACGTGCTTGGGAAGATGAAAGTGGTGAATGTGCCCCTTTTTGTGGTGGGAATAGTCCAACCGAATGTGATGGTTGTAATGGTAGCTGGACTTGTATTTCTGATCAAGATGATAATTGTTGTGATAACACCATATTTAACTATAATATAAGGAGTACAGCGCTTTGTGATTGGACCAACTTCAGTGAACGTGAATGTAGTAATGGTACATGGGGAACTAGCTGGCGCTCACGTTGGAATTATACGAATGGTGATGCACTAAATACCTTTTTGGATCTAGGTGAGATACGTCCCTGTGATGGTAATACTTTCCTAAATTCTAACAAGTGCTATTATTCAAACCAAAATAGCGCTAGAGCTGGAACGGATGTATTCTACCGTATCCGTTTGGATGGCCCTATGGATCTAGTGATCAGCACATGTGGTTCTAGTTACGATACCTATTTGTATCTATTGAACTCTAGTGGGACAATACTTGCACAGAATGATGATGATTGTGGAGTTGCATCAAGAATATTTACACCTTCTACTCTACCCGCAGGTATTTACTATGTGGTGGTTGATGGATTTGCTAGTACTTCAAATGGAGACCACACACTAGATATTTCAAATAACCCTTCTACGGGTAATATCTACAGATGGGTAGGTTCAAATAGCACTAACTGGTTTGATGCTTGTAATTGGGATCGGAATGCACTTCCTAACACTAATTCTCAAGTATTTATTCCTGGTACTAATATGGCGCCGACCCAGCCTACTATTTCTGGTGGAATTGCAAATAGCTTTACAGTAGAGATAGATTCAGATAATGGTGGTTTATTGACCATTACTGATACGGGAGACTTGAATATTACCCAGCCTTAATTGAGCTTTTTAGCAGTTTCGTAGTACTTATTTAAATAGTCTTTCCCTGCCTTATTGATAGTTAATGTTTCACCATTTTGGGTGTACGAAGCACAGTTGTTATCAATGCTGAACTCAGAAGAGAATAGTTCCTCCTCACCTTTGAAAAAACGCATGATACCATTGCTAGGGCATTCCATAGCATCTGAACTAGAACTAGTTAAATAACTGATCGTCATTTTAATATCTTCTGGTGTATCTGCCATTACTTGGAAAGATCGGATAGGTTTGCTTGCATCACCATCCTTATAGTACATAATGGTCATCTTATCACTACCAGCTAGCTCTGCTTCTAATTGCTTGTTGGCTGTTTCGCAACTAGTTAGCAGTAGGCTACCTAATAAACTAAGTGTAAGGAAATATTGAAGCGTTTTCATAGCTGTGTTTTTTGAGTATGTTCGTAAATATATTGCAATTGGCGGGCGCGGCGCTGATATATTTCATAATTTTTGCCGTGTAAAAGTATTCAAATAGGACAATGCAGCGTATCCGACAGGCCATTAGGAGTCTCGAAACAGCCGATCTTCCCTTAAGTCACTACCTGTTGACCTTTTTGTTCATTACCCTTCTCCGTAATTTTTTGGAGCTGATGTCTTTACATCAAGGCATTCGTCAGATAGATATGGTCACTTTGTTGCATTATACCTTGTTTTACCTTGCCATCCTCTTATCATTTGTCTTGCTCTTTAGGCAGGTATTGAAGCTGCCGATCCCGAACTTATTCAAGTTAATGGTACCTAGTTTTACCATACTTCTGCTACCACCAATAGCCGATCTACTAATAACAGGTGGTAAAGGCTTCCATATGTCATACATCCTGCCGGGTGCTCATGGTGACTTGTTGGAACGATACTTTACCTACTTTGGGGAGTATCGTAACAATGGGGTGTCACCCGGTATTAAGCTGGAGATAGCTTTAGTGCTCACAGGGTCCGCTATTTACAGTTGGTTCAAACGCAAGCAGTGGTGGCGCAGCTTGATCTTAGTGGTAGCCATGTACTCCATTTTCTTTTTATACGGAATCGCCCCCTATATACTCACGTGGCTATTCGCGGCTTTTAGCATCAAGTTGGGCTATGCTTATTCGGAATGGTTGTTTCCTTATTATTTTATCATGCTTATTGTTGGGCAAGGTTTGTTACTGGCTGCTCTGCATAGTGGGTCTGTTTTCATGAATTTTGTGCGTGATATTCGTCCTCTTCGGGTGCTTCACTATTTACTAATGGTCGTATTCGGTTCGGTATATGCGTTTGGCTACGTTGATGAGTTTACCTGGTTGCCCGAGCATTACTTTCAGTATGGCTTGATACTCTGTTCCATCGTATTCGCTATTCTGTATTCCATCATCACTAACAATGTGACTGACCTAGCTATTGATAGTGTATCAAACACAAATAGGCCATTGGTGACAGATGCGATCGATCGAGACACTTACAAGGCTTTAGAAACTCCTTTTTTGGTTATAGCGATGTTACTAGCTGCCGCAGTTAATGTAACCACACTATTTCTGGTGCTACTCTTCATTGGTAATTACTATATCTATAGCATGCCGCCATTACGCTTAAAACGGGTGCCGATACTCTCTAAAGCGTTCATTGCTTTAAATTCGGTCATCTTCGTAATGCTGGGCTATTATTTCATCACAGGCGATGTTACAGGTTTTCCCAAGTCGTTTCTACTTCACTTCATCGTGATGTTCACTTTGGGTGCAAATTTCATCGACCTGAAAGACTATGACGGAGACAAGGCCGCGGGTATTCCTACACTTCCAGTTCTGTTAGGTTTGCCATTAGCTAAGATTATTATTGGCGCTACTATTGCGCTGGCATATGGCTATGCTTATTGGTTAATACAGCGTAAATGGCAGATAGACCCTTGGTTGCTTTGGCCAACAATCGCTTTAGCCATTGCTCAGTTCTTGGTCATCATCCGAAAGAACTATCAAGAGAAGTGGGTATTCTTCTTATACTTGGCAACCATTTTTGGCCTAGTAGCTTACTGGGCGACTAATGATATTCAATTGAAACCTGAACTGTTCCCATGATGCAAAAAAGAGGAATAGTTGAATGGTTGAGTGAGTCGATAAGTGCCAAACCTTTATCCATCTTTCGGATAGGTTATGGTTTAATAATGGTGTACTTCTGCTGCTCTAAAATGACGTCGGGTTTTGTGGAGCAATACTTTGTAAAACCCCAACTACTATTCCCTTATCCCTTTTTTGAATGGTTAGTTCGCCCAACGGAAGACCAGCTTTATGCTATGCTGATCGAAATAGCTATAGCATCGTTATTGATAGCTTTAGGTCTGGTTGTACGCTTAAGTTAAGCAGTATTATTTCTATGCTGGGGGTACATCTTCTTTCTAGAAAAGTCCATTTACAATAACCACTATTACTTAATGCTACTACTTGCTTTGCTCTTTCTAGTAGTGGGGTCAGATAAAGGGTACACTATTAAGCGGCTTTGGCAAAAGGATAGTAAGGATACGGTTATCTCTCGCTGGAAGCTTTCTGTTTTTCAGCTACAGATATTCATAGTTTATTTCTATGGGGGATTAGCCAAGCTGAATGGTGATTGGTTTACTGGCGAACCTATGAGGAGTATACTAGGAGATAGTTATCCAGGAAATGAGTTCTTGACGAGTGAAGCAGCCGCCTATTTTTTCAGCTATGGCGGTGTTATGTTCGATCTGCTTATCATACCTCTTCTTCTTTGGAAACGTACGCGATGGTTGGCTATTGGGCTTCTAGTGTTTTTTCATGGCTCTAACCTGTTCATGCATAACATTGGCATATTCCCGATACTGATGCTAGCAACTACGGTCTTGTTCTTGCCATTTGCTACTGCTAAGCAAATACCTACAAAACAGAAAAGTCTAAGCTATTTTACTATTGCTGCTATCTCCGTTTACTTCATTATTCAATTGGTAGTGCCATTCCGGCATTTAGCCATACCGGGCGAGGTACTTTGGACGGAAGAAGGTACTCGATTTAGTTGGCGGATGATTCCTAGTGCTAAGCGATACAATTTCAGCTTCTATGTAAATGATGTGGTATACGATCAAAAAATAAAGATCGGCGTAGCGAAATTCTTAGAACCACATCAGATAGAGATGATGGGAGTATACCCTGATATTATACCACAATTTGCGGGCCATCTTGGGCGCGAAGCTCGCAAACAAGGAGTGCAGAGTATTGAGGTGTTCTGCCATTTCTGGGTAGGATTGAATGGTAGGCCAGTTCAAAGATTACTAGTACCAACCAAAAACTTGATCATAGTTCGTAGTAGTCCATTTAGTCACAGCGACTGGTTACTCCCATTATATCCACCAAAGTATGACTAGGCGGAATGACTATTTGAGTATAGCATTATATGCACTAGTATTCGGAGTACTATTTTTGGTCTACCCATTGAAAGGAGTGGTGCCTGGCAATTGTGATACCTACCTCTGGCTATCGCTTTGGCGCAGCTTTGGGAATGATATTGGCACACTATTAACGGGGGGCTTAAGTGCTTCAGCTTTATTCCCTGCTGAGCATATCTATAGTTATGGGGAATTCTCTTTAGTAAATGCGCTGCTCTTCAATAGTCTGCGGTTAGTTGGTGCTGGCGATCTATGGGCTTACTATGGGGTGTTGGTCTTCTTGTTTTCAGCCAATGCTACGGCGGTTTATTATTTGAGTAGTCATTTTGTTTCGATAAAGGCATACCGATGGTTAGCAGGCTTTCTCTTTGCTTTTTGCAATTTTCATTTCGCAAATATTGATACTAGTGTGGCGTTAAGTCTTTACCCTGCCATTCTTTCGCTCTATTGGTTATTCGGCTACCAAACCACCCGTTCAGTATCCGATCTTTATAAAGGTTGGTTAGCTCTGGCCTTCTCTCTGTATAGCTCGTTATATGTGTTTCTTATCTTCTTACCTGTAGCAATATTGACTACTGCGATGAGTATTGCTAAAAAGAAACACCTTACCCAAATAGCATTCCCGATATTGAGCGCGGTATTATTAGCCTTACCTTTTATTCTCTACTATTGGCAAATACCTACTGATGACACTAGCAGCGCAGCCCCAGCCTTTTTACCACTAGACTACACCAGCTTACGACCCGAACATTGGACACAATGGTTGCCCGCTAACTGGATGTATGGAAATAGAGAGCTGCCTAGTCAGGAAGAATTGCCTTGGTGGTCGTTTACCCGAAGGAGTGCTTTTGTTGGGTGGATGCTATTCATAAGTGGTATTGCCGCTTTGCTGGCAAATAGTCTCGTGGTTAAGAAGAAGATCTGGTTAGTAGTTGTTTTACTGCTTGGCATCTTCGCTTCTACTAGATTTGGAGAGAATGATCTTCTTGGATTTCTTTATGAAAGCGTCTCAGGCTACTCCTTCTTTCGTGTACCTCTTCGCGCTTATGTACTGGTGGTATTGGTGCTAGCTATTGGATCAGCCTTATTATGGGAGCGATGGTTAGGTGCTGTATTTTCTGGTAAATGGGCACTACCTCCTGTTATCTTTCTTTCCATGTTGCACTTTGCGGAAAATATAGC
>CAYGTK010000072.1:0-17296 GCA_964352775.1 uncultured Chitinophagaceae bacterium | reverse complement strand
GTTTGGGTGGAAGGTAGTTTGTTTTTTGGAAGTGGGTGGGTTGTAAATGCGGGTATTTGTCGGTTATATACGCCGCTGACACCAGCTTACCGCTCGTGACCAAAAAAACCACAGCCAAAAAACCTTAGTCTGGGCTAGAAGCTAAAACTAGAGTTTAGTAAAAATCCGTTTGTCAATTCAAACCGCTATATGGTCAATTCACCTATTTAGAGGTGCACATGGGTACTGCATACTCTAGTTTGTGCTTAGCTTTCAATCAATTTTTCAAAAGAAATATTTAAACCGCATAAGCACACGTTTACGCTATTTTAACCTTCATAAGCCAGCCAATAAAATGTATCCATTTACGAAGTACTTATCCATCTTAATGATAAGCTTATTGACCATTCAACCGCTTTTAGCGCAAGAAAAAGAGAAAGAGAAAAGGGTAAGGAAGGAATATCCACCGGTTAACACCTTCATCGGTTTATCCTTTGGGGCTAGCTTTAGTGTCGGTGATTTTGGTTCAACAGATATAAACAATATCAATGCTGGTTTTGCGAGTAATGGGCAAAAACTAGATTTGTATGCAGGAAAATACATTAAGGAGAAAGTCGCACTACTCGGCTCTTTTAGATACCAGCAATATCAAACGGAAATTGACGAAGTTACTGATGCTCTACGGGACGAGAACCCAGGCTTGGAAATAGAGGGTAATTCAGGCCGTTGGAGGGTGTATGGCTTGCTTTTTGGGGTGGCTTACAAGTTAAGCTTGGGTAAGCGTTTTGCCATCTATCCGCGTTTTGGCCTTGGGCCAATAGCCGCTACTAGTCCTGATTTAGAGGTGAGTGCTACGGGGGGCAGCATTAATACGCTGTTTGCTAGAACTACTAAAACAGGGGCGGGTTTGGGTTACGAAGTCGGTATAGGCTTCCAAACTAACTTAGGTAAACGATTAGTACTCATGCCTGCGGTTACCTATGGTGGTGGTTGGTTTACCATACACAACATTACTAACACTATTAATGATGCCGACCTTGAAAGAGACTTTCAATCGAGAATACAATCCATCAATATAGGATTATCCTTAGCAGTAAGGCTTTTTAAGAAGGAAGGCTAAATGGTTTTACAGCAAGCAGTTCCACTAAAAAAGCCTAACTATCACTATGCGTACAAATTACTTGTTATAGGTCATGGTAACGCTGCTACTAGTTTCCGAAATATTGGTTGTTGGGACTTTAGCGACCTAACACCTTAATATCCCTGCTAGCGGCATAAGTCAATTCAAACCGTTATATGATCAATTCACCCAGTTAGATGTACGCAAGGGTATTGGCATACTGTACTTTTGCATCTTTTAGTAAGGTCTGGTCTGTGGACTATTTTTACTGATTACGAACTCAATAACTGAAGTAGGATGTCAACATTTGGAAAAAAAGCATTTTATGGTCTTATCGGCGTAGTGGCTTTAGTGGTCATTAGCATCATTGCATTGCCCTCCATTTTACAGCTCTTTGGTTATCACCCCGATTATGATGGTGAACAGTATGACTTACAGGGAAAAAAGGCATTGATTGTTACCACCAGCCATGGCGTATTGAATAAGCCCGGCGAAACTGACGGCCCTGCAACGGGGGTATTCGCATCAGAAATGACCATACCCTATTACGAATTTTACGATGCCAATATGCAAGTAGATGTGGCCAGTATTAAAGGTGGAGCAATTCCAATTGACCCCTTTTCGTTTAAATATGCTTTACGGTCCGATCAAGATAAAAGGTATTTAGAAGATGAGGCGTTTCAAGCCAAAGTGAAAAATTCAATACCCATTGCAACGGTAGACCTCAAAAACTATGATGTGGTATTTTTTTCCGGTGGTTGGGGCGCAGCCTACGACATGGCTTCCGAAATGATTGCGGAAAAGGTATCGGAAGCCTACTACAATTCTAATGTGCTTTTTGGTAGTGTGTGCCACGGTGCTTTAGCCTTTACCGAAGCTAAAGATAAAAATGGCGAGTACTTGGTAAAAGGAAGAACCATGACTGGGGTAACCCAAAAGCAGTTGCAACAATTTGGCATTGAGTTTACCCCCAAACATCCGCAAGAAGAGTTGGAAAAAACGGGAGCTGATTATAAAGCCAATCATAAAATAGTAGATCCATTTGCCACCCTTACCGTGATAGATGAAGAGCAACGGTTTATTACAGGGCAAAACCAAAACTCCAGCCACGAAACAGCGCAACTAATCATGAAAGTACTCGCAGAACAATAGTGTTGACCATGCGCTTTTACCGCCATTCTTTTTTTCTTCTCTGTTGCGTTGTAGGTATAAGTACATTGGCTTACAGCAAGCCCGATACCATTGCTGGCCCACCAAACATTGTTTTGATACTGGTAGATGATTCCGGTTTGATGGACTTTGGTGCCTACGGTGGCGAAGCACGCACACCTACCATCGATCAATTGGCTAAGCAGGGTACCGTGTTCACCAATATGCATGCTTCGCCTGCTTGTGCGCCTTCCCGGGCGATGTTAATGACGGGTACGGATAGCCATTTGGCGGGGGTGGCCAATTTACCGGAAATGCTCCCCAAAAAATATCAAAGTAAACCTGGCTATGCGGGAGTTTTGAATAATAAGGTGCAAACTATTGCTACTCGACTTAAAGAACTGGATTACAATACCTACGCAGCAGGCAAGTGGCATTTGGGTCACGATGAACACACCCTACCTACTAAACGCGGATTCGACAGGTCCTTTATTTTAGGCGCTTCTGGTGCCAGTAACTTTAAAGCGAAAGGCTACCTGCCTATGAAAACCACAGCCCAATGGTATGCTGATGGTGCTGAGACGGATTTACCCGATGATTTCTATTCCTCTAAGACATATATTGATAAAACAATAGCCTTCCATCAAGAAGAACAAGACAAGGACAAACCCTTCTTTTCCTACATTGCCTTTCAAGCCATTCATGCACCCATACAAGTTCCAAAAGAATTTGTAGAGCCTTATAGAACTACTTATAAAGAAGGTTGGAATCAACTTCGGCTTAAGCGTTATCAAAAGGCGAAAGCGTTAAATATCATTCCGAATGATGCCAAACTGAATGATGTTTTTCCGCAGTTCAGAAAATGGAGTGACCTGGATGTAGAAGAACAGGAAATGTACACTTTAGACATGGCTGTTACCGCAGGTATGCTAGAAGCTGTGGATTACCATATAGGGCGCTATTTAGACTACTTAACGGAGGCTGGGCTAATCAACAACACCATTTTCATCATTACCTCTGATAACGGTCCTGAAGGAGCAGATTATCACAAGCTTGTTTTTGACTGGGTCAAAACACAAGGTTATCATCGCGAGTTTGATAAACAGGGCGATAAAGGCTATTATGGTGCTCATGGCCCTGAATTTGCCAATGCCTTAGCCTCCCCCTTTTCTTATTTCAAATACTACACTGGCGAGGGTGGCTTACGAGTGCCTTTCATTATGAGTGGAAAAAACCTTCCCCAAAACCTATTGACGAATGAATTCTGCTTTTTTACGGATATTGCTCCCACCATTTACGATTTGGTTGGGCTATCTACTGCTGCTAAGGAAGGATTCGCTCCTATTACCGGCAAAAGTATGCTGCCACATATTCGCGAAAGCAAACAGCCGATATACAAAGAGGACGAAGGCGTTGGCTTGGAATCAGGCAACAGCTCAGCTTACTTTTTAAATGGTTATAAAATTGTTAAGAACAACATCCCCTACGGCGATAACCAATGGCACTTGTACTATTTGCCCAAAGACCCCGGCGAAACGAATAACTTGGCAGCTGTTGAACCGGTTTTATTTCAAAAAATGCTATCGGCCTATAAAGCCTATGAAAAAGCAGTTGGGGTGATTAAAATGCCAGAGGGTTACTACGCTGCAAAAGAGGTTGGAAAGAAGTCCCTGTTTACCGTATTGAAATCAGCTTTACCCTATTTCATCATTGTAATTGTAGTGATGGGTACGCTTATCTATATGGTTTGGCGCAGGGCTAATAGGTGAAATAAATAATCACCCTTAGCCACTTAATCTAACAAGACAGGTTTCCAAATCAACCTTCGAAAAACCACCTTCTGCTGAGGGTGGTTCCCCCAAATCGTCCTCGTTTGCAACGAGGATGAGACGAGCCCAGCATTTGTAATGCGACCACCACTCCACCAATAACCCACCAATACCCTAACTTAGCCCCATGCGGCTAATTGTAATCAGCACCTTAATAACACTAAGCACCACCCTCTTCGCCCAAACACAACAAGAGTGGTGGCGCAATGCGGCGGTGTACCAGATTTACCCACGATCGTATCAAGATACTAATGGGGATGGTATTGGTGATTTGGAGGGTATTATTTCACGGTTGGATTACATTAAGGATATGGGCTTCACTGCTATCTGGATCTCGCCCTTTTTTACCAGTCCGCAGGGCGATTTTGGCTATGATATTGCCAATTACCGTGATTGCGATGAAGACTATGGCACCTTTAACGACATTACCCGACTGATTGACGAAATACACGACCGCAATATGCACGTGATATTTGATATGGTGATGAACCATACCAGTGATCAGCACCCTTGGTTTTTGGAATCGCGCAGCAGTAGGGATAGCCCCAAGCGCGATTGGTACGTTTGGCAAGCGGGGAAGGGCAAGAAGGGGCAAAAGCCACCCACCAACTGGAAGGCCATGATAGGCGGTAACGGCTGGCACTACGATGAGGAGAGCTGCCAATGGTATTGGGCTACCTTTTTGCCTTTTCAGCCCGATCTGAATTACCACAACCCCGAGGTGCGACTGGCAATGTTGGATAACGTACGATTTTGGCTAGACAGAGGCGTAGATGGTTTCCGTTTGGATATTTTTAACTCGCTGTTTGAGGACAGTCTGTTTCGCGACAACCCTTTTAGCACGGCCATAATCCCCAGCGAGGAAAACCCCGATGGCTTTTTTCAGCACATGGAGCATACGGTAAATCAACCCGCCACCTTTGCCTTTGCCAAAGAGCTACGAGCTGTGGTAGATGAATATACCGATCCGCCGCGCTACCTAGTAGGCGAAGTATTTGGCGATGCCGAAACCATTAAGCAGTACTTGGGCGAGGAGCACGATGGGCTGCATACCATCTTTTTGTTTGAGATGTTGAGCTTCGATTTTAGTGCCGACTACTTCCGCAGCTTGATTGAAAAATATGAAGAAGAACTGCCCCACCCCTACCAGCCAGTTTGGGTATTCAGTAATCACGACCGTAAACGCAGCATCAGCCGCATGGGCGATAATTTGGCTAAGGCAAAATTACTGGCTATGTTACAGCTTACCATTCGCGGAACCAGCTTTACTTTTATGGGCGAGGAAATAGGAATGACGCAGGCACGCATTCCCCTAAAGGATGCTAAAGATGCCTTAGTAAAACAATACCATTGGATACCCCAATTTCTCGCCAACCTAAGCAGCGAAAGCCTCAACCGCGACGAATGCCGCACCCCCATGCAGTGGGATACCACCGCCAATGCTGGCTTTTGCCAAGAAGATGCTGAGCCTTGGTTACCCGTACAGGAAAATCGTGACACTAGAAATGTGCAGGTGCAGTTGGCTGATTCTACCAGCTTACTAAACCACTACCAGCAGTACTTGCAGCTCCGTCAGGAACACGACGCTTTTAACTCGCCATATATTGAATTGCTACCCGCAGATCAACTCCCCAAAAATGTACTGGGCTACAAACGGGGACAAGGCAGCAAGGCGGTTACCATTCTTCTTAATTTTAAGGCAAAGCCCGTGCAACTGACTGCGGCTCATGTGCCTGAATTTATCTCAGGGGAAGAGGTCGTGGAATTGACTGGGTATGATGGCAAAGTGTTTATCGGGCACTAGTTAGCTCCTCAATAAATAGTCATACAGCTCATAATTCTCATCGTCAAAACAAACGAACTGTACTTCCTCTACGCTATCATGTTCAGCTAAAAAGGCCTTGACCGTTTCTACCGCTATACTAGCAGCTAAAGGTTTCGGGAAACGATAAATACCTGTGCTAATGTTAGGGAAGGCTATAGTTTTCACTTCATTTTCTACGGCTATGCTTAGTCAATGTGGAATAGATTTTTAAAAGAAAGCTTAGCTATACATAGCGATAACCACTACTAGACCACCTATCTAAACCCACCAAATCCATAGTGTCTTTTAAACACATAGTTATCAATATGACAATATGAGCGTTAAAACTGGTCACTTTGTTAAGGATATTGCTTTTATAGTGCCGATTTTATAATTGAGTCGTAAATAGTTAACACATTGACAAACAAATGACAATTAATTTCACTTGATGAGCAACTTTTGTCGAACTTTAGGGTTATCAAACTATGGAGCAGAAAACAACCTTACTAGAGCACATCTTAACGATACCAGAAGCACAAACCCGTGTGCTTGATCTTGAATGGCAAAGCACCTTTTACACGGTGTTTCACCAAACCCGCACCTCACGAATTTTTCATGCGTTTTGCATGGCACCTATAGTATTGTGTTTGTTCGTGTTCGCTACTTTTATCGATCTTGGCGTAGGTAGTATGGTAACCGCTTGGGCTCCTTACACTGCTATTAATGGTGGGCTTATTGTGTTGCTTTTTTTAACGGTATGGTATGTGGCTATGGATGTTAAGGTAGGTTTAGCTACCATTCCTGTTATCTTATCCTTGTGGGTAGTTGCTAATCTTTTAACCTTTGGCTTGGGCGATACCGCTTGGTGGTTAGCTATAGGTGTGTTGGCCGTATGTACTTTTCTGCAAACAGTTAGTCATCAGCCAGAACCTGTTCCGCCTCCACATAGTGGCACGGATGCTTTTGTAGAATACAGTGTTTGGTATAAAAGCAGTAGCTTTTGGAATAAAGTGAAGGTGACCGTATTGTTTCCCGTATTTATGACGGTAGAACTAGTGTCTTCCCCTCGCCTAATGCCAGTGCAGATATTGCGCCTGATGCACAAATTCGGTTTCCGTAAAGAAATGGAAGCTAGAACCGAGCGCAAAGCACAGCATGTATTAGCAACAGGTGATTACCAAGCTTATCACGAAGTAGATTAATTTATTACAACAGTTTAAGTTATAAGCAAGACAATGTTCTTGCACTTTAAATTCGTTTCGCTGTTCTATTTTCGTTGCTCTTCTTCCTTTTTCCTTAATGAAAAACGAAGCCAAAAAATCAAGCTATCTGAACCGCCCTACGCGCAAAGGCTACGCAGCCGCCGCCAGATAGCATAGCCAACTCTTCTTCAATACAAACACTGTATTAGGAAAAGATACAAGCATTTGGAGCTAAGTAGAGATATGTTCATTAAGAAGAAGGTTGATGTGTTAAGCTAACTTAGCGAATAGCTTTGCTTGATTCTTTAAGTCCCTTTGCTGGGCACTTATTAATCCGCCTTTCAGTAGTCCATCTTGTTTACTTCCCAAGTTGCCACCTAGGTCGGTAGCTAGTATATGGGTAATGGTTGTTTTACCGTTAGCTGCTTTAATGTGATGCACCGTAGGATATAGTATTGACCGAGTAACTCCATCAGCAACAGGCATATCGCTTTTTACCGACTGGTATAGAATTAGGTATTCATCGTCTGAAAGTTTCTCTGTACTGAAATAGTACAAATACTCTCTATCATCCAGAAAGAACGGCGCGCTATATCGCACGCGAACTAGTTGCCTGGTCAAGGTACCTGATGCTGCTATTTCTTGTAGCACCTCCCCTTCTTTGAATTCTACATTCCACTGTGGTAAATAGTCTAGCGACTTATAGCCAATAACCTCCGCCACTTTAGCTGCGGGTAATGCTGTTTCACTTTCAAGGCGATACATGGTATTGGGGCAAAAGGTACTGCGACCTGTACTTACCTTTCCTTCCGTACCCGACTTTACCGTAGGCCAATGTTTACTTTGTTCTAATAGATGACTAGCTAGACCTTTCAATAAATCTGCATTAACATCTTCCAGCATAGTGGGATACAACGTCCTCCGCAGGTTGCGCCACTCTTTAACATACGCCCCAACGTGACCACCTTTCAGCAAACTATCTTGTACTCCTGGCGATACGTTTCCGCCCAACTCATATACCATCAGGTGTTCCACTCGGCAGCCACCCCAAGGTAAGGCCGTAATGCGCTGCCCCGATATACTAATATCCGATCGCTTGAACCCCTTTTGCACAGCAATGTCTACACCAGGCTCTGGCGTATAGCCTACTATATAAACTCCCTCAGCTATTTCCTTACTGTGCAGTCCATGAAGAAATTCTCTGTTACTAAAGGGAAAAGGCATAGCAAAAGAGGTTCGCACCAAATGGCCAGTTACATCATCCGTTGGCCACTCGCCAAAGTTCTCACCGTGGGTGTATTGGTCGTTTACCAATTCCATGGCTTTAATAACATCGCGTAGCAAGTTATAAGCAGTTACCGCTGTTACAGGGTGTTCTGTAATGGTTTTAAAACCCAATATCCTACTATTACACGCTCCCTTTCGGGTGTACACCTGTATATCCGTTCTATCGGTCTCTAAGTTCCACCCATTGGCATCAAGCTCTGCAGGTATGGTTTCTAGCGTAACCACGGGGTTGTTATCGCGTGGTAATTTTATGGTTTTGGTTGACGAACTCATGTGTAGCAGGAATGTGAGAGGTTGATGCTGTCAAAGCTAACTATAATGCAGTGATTTTGTTTATAGCTGTTATTGAAATTACAGGTTATCAAACCCTTACATCTGAAATTAGGTTTTTTCACCCTGTATCTTTACGCGAAATGATTAGGCTATCAGTCGTAATTTTCACACTTGTGCATTAATATCTATGTAGTAGCTAGGTAGCTTACCACACTTGTATTATCTTGGTTGGTAACCAAATAGCAAGTACTATGAAAGCGATAATACTATTTTTCTTAAGCTTAACACTTGGGCTTAGTTCATTACAAGCACAGGTAAATTGCAACTACGAGTACGCACAGTATATACTTCAACTGGCTTACGATAACAATGGCAATTTATTTGTAGGTCATGAATTTGGCATTGCGGAATACGATGGCACTAACTGGATAGAGCACGTTGGCCTAAGCCAGAACAATGACCAATATATATACGGTATGGCCAGTGATAACAACGGTAACATATGGGCTGCCATGGAAACCAACCTATTGTATTACGATGGTAGTACGTGGACGGACAGAACCTATGCTAATTATTTTGGCCCCGCCATTTCAAAAATTGATGTAGATGCTAATAATGAATTGTGGATAGTATCTGGTAATAATGCCACAGGCAACGGGGTTATCCACTATGACGGTACTACGGTAAACCATTACACCTCAGGCAATTCGACACTACCCACCAACTTAGTAGTAGACTTTACTTTTGACTCTCAAGGCAGGCCCTGGGTTATCACACAAGACGGGGTTGTTTCGTTCAACGGTGGAACTTGGACGCTGCACACTTCTTTTTATGGAATTTCGCGCTTGACAGAACCCGGAATAGCTGCCGATGGTAATGGAAATATTTTTGTTATCGCCTCTAACTATCTCTATACCATAAACGAAATTGGGGTTAGGCTTGATAGCATTGAGATAAATGTATTTGGTGGTAATACCACCGTTTCGTTTACTGATAATGCGGGCAATGTATGGTTTAGGCGAGCGGCGGCTTATGCTGATGCTTACATCCCGGCTGGTGGTTCCTTTCAAGAGCTTGCAAGAAGCAGAGAGAACATGTATGGGCAAACACAACCCGTGAATATGAACGTAGCCCCATTAAGTGCTATTACTCAAAACCCTGTAACTAATCAAATTGCCTTGGGTGCTCACTATGCCGTGCAGTTGTTCGATGCTGGCGCAAATTATCAAGATGCTATTTTTCCGCGAAATACCATCCCGTTCATTATTAATGCAAGCTGGAAATGGGGCGGTAATTTCAATACATCAGACCCTAGCGTAACTATGTATGATGAGGATAATGTGTTCTGGCACGGAGGCGTATACGGTTTGGTTAAATTTGATGGTAATGAATATGACCTGATAGCCTATCCCGGATTAGGCCCCGATAGAATATTTTTGGATGATATAGTACCAGCTATGACTATTGATGCCCAGCAAAATTTATGGATTGCCCATAGGGAGTTAGGTATTTTAAAGTACGATAGAGACACTAGTTGGCAAATTTGGGACCTTACCAATAGTGGATTATCCAACCTGTCCTTTTGGGATATTGAAGTTGACCTTACAGGTAACGTTTGGGTAGGTGCAGGTAACAATACATTCATGTTTGATGGCAGTACGTGGTCGTTCTTCAATTTTGAATCTAGAGAATTTGTGGTAACCGCTACAAACGAACTATATAGCTGGAATCAAAATGATATAAGACTATATGATGGAGTTGATTTTAACGCAGTTGCCGATCTACAACCTATATATGGCCTAATACAAAAAATGTTTACAGGACCCGGTGGTAAGTTATGGTTTAGCACGAGAACAGCAGGTATATTAAGTTATGATGGTGATAGCTTGACAAAGCATATATTAATACCCGAAGATACCGTTGTTAATTCACCCACAGCCACCTATTACGATGCTCACTTCGATCAAGCAGGAGTATTATGGACGGAGCGTCTATTTTCGCCAGGAGGAAATTTTTTGGGCCTCCTCAGCTGGGATGGCAACTCCGTGGTAAGCTATAGCGATTCCTTTCCTTGCTTAAATGCCATACAAAATCAGTACAACGCAGCATTTGATATTGTGATAACCCCCTTTGGAGAGAAGCATCTGTACCTAGCCGATCTGAACGATCCAAAGATACGCTTGGTTTTGGATGATAACGGTGCGCCACCATACTCAGTGCTTGATGAGCAAACCAGTGTGGTTTCGGGTGTGGTATTTTGGGATAAGAACCAAAACGGTATGCAAGATGCTGGCGAGCCCGCCCTACAGAACCAGATAGTAGAGCGTACGCCCGATCTACTTTATGGCACTACCAATACCCAAGGCCGCTTCTTCTTCGCCCAGCCATTCAATACTAACTTAAGCATTACTTACACACCCCAGTTATATTGGAACTTAAGTACGCCAAGTACTATCAGCTTAAATACGGGTAGCAGCACCGTGATAGACACCTTGAGATTTGGAGTATACCCAACAGCTAACGTAACCGACTTAAGCGCTTACCTAACCACTGGCCTGCAACGCTGCGGACAGAACACTACCATGTGGGTAACGCACCAAAATGTAGGTACTACAGTAGAGGATGGAACGCTATCGCTAAAGTTGGATACCGCCGTTACCTTGGTGAGTGCATTTCCTGTACCCGATAATGTGTTGAACGATCGTTTTGTTTGGAACCTTAATGCTCAAAACCCTGGTGCTGGTCAGCAGATAAGGGTGTTTTACAATTTACCGCTACCCGATTCGGCGCAGCAGGTGGGCGATACACTAAACTATAATGTAAGCTACTACAGTACTACCAATGCCGATGCCGATAGTAGCAATAACGAAGAAAGCATTAATGAAATACTGCTTTGCGCCTATGACCCTAACGATAAGCTAGTAGATAAAGGCAATAGCTGGCCCGAAGGATACACCTTACTTGGTGAGCGATTGACCTATACCATCCGCTTTCAGAACACGGGTAACGATACGGCCTTTAACGTGCGCATTGCCGACACCTTAGATGCTTACTTGAACCCATTAACGTTTGAAGTGATAGGCTACAGCCACCCCATGCAATTTGACGTGAGCGGAACAGGTACTATTGAATTCAGCTTTCCCAATATTATGCTGCCCGATAGCAATGTTGATTTCACCAACAGTATGGGTTTTGTGAAATATGCCATCAGCCCAAGAGATAGTATAGCTGAAGGCACCGAGGTACGCAACACAGCCCACATCTATTTCGACTTCAACCCTGCTATTGTTACCAATACTACGCTGAACACCTATGTAAGCAAGTTGCCAGAAATAGTTGACCCTGTATCAGTTAAGCAAATTGGGCAATTGAACTACAAGCTATACCCTAATCCTACTGATGCAGAGCTTTTCATCAGTTTGCAAGATGGTCAATACACCTTTCAACTATATGACCTTAGTGGTAAGATGCTAAAAGCAGAAAGCTTTACCGGCACCTTGAAAAAGCTGAATGTGAGCGAGCTGAACAGTGGCATGTACTTCTATAAATTAACCGACCATCAAGGCCGTACTGCACAAGGCAGTGTGGTTATAAAATAAATTGAACCCATGAAAACTAATACCATGAGAATTTTCATCCTAATGTTTAGCTTGATTTTGCTATTGACAAGTGGTAACATTTCAGCTCAAAGTTGCACTACTATTATAATTGATAATGAAAAAGAAGTGATATATGATGGTAGCGGCACTCTATGGTTAGCTACTACTACGATTGCCGGTATCTATTCGTATGATGGTGCTAGTTGGACGGAACATTACGGGCAGAACACTATATATATTGGTGAATTTAGAGCCTGGACTATCGACCAAAATGGGATACTATATGTGGCCTTGGGTAGCGATTTATACTTTTATAACGGTAGTTGGAACATTAGCAACTTTCCTGGCTTTGTGGGCGACCAAGTAAATAGTTTAGCCTTTGACGATAATAACGAATTGTGGGTGGGTTATGAAGGTGGCTTAGGTATTACACACTGGGATGGTAGTGCAGCTACTAATTACAATGCAGGAAACAGTTCTTTATTAAGCAATGAAGTGGAGCGAATATTTGCTGACCACACAGGAACAATTTGGTGCTGGATAGATAATGCACTAAGTGGAAGGCCCAAACACATGAGGTTTACGGGGAGTAGTTGGCAATTGTTTGACCCGCTAATTACATTAGGATCACTAGGTGTTCTTAATGACACTACTAGACTTGATGACCCTATTAGCTTTGATGCCAATACTAATACCATATGGGCAACAACTTGGTTTAGTAATAACTTTTTAGTTCAATTAGACATGACTGGCGCTGTATTAAATTTATATTTATACGATTACAGTGTTTGTGGTGGATCAAATTCTGGAAGTAAATTCTTCCATAATTTAGAAGTAGCTAGCGACGGTTCAGTATGGGGCGGGCAGAATAAGCCCTTTAGGCATATAAATGGGGCTGCTGACTGTAGTTTGGATTCCTTCCCTACGCAAACTATAAAATGTATAGGAAGTATTATGGGAAATGTAAGTTCTATAGCTACACATCCCAGTAATGGTGAAGTTGTAGCCGCAACTGGAACAGGGCTAATATTTTATGATGCAAATGGCCAAGGTGAATTTAAAAACCCTAAATGGGTAGCTCCTTCTGGTGGGGGTGTAATTGGTGCTTTTGGCAGTAATTATCCTTATCAAGATGCTTTGAACTCCCTTGTGCAGTTTTCATCAGCAGGTAATGTTATGATCTCTTCAGGTGCAGGGGTATACATTTTAGAGAATGATGAATGGCATTTACATACCGCCTTACCAGAAGACCTGAGTTGTTCAGGTAGTAGATTGTACGTAGTTAACGATTCTGTGTTTTGGTTGGCAGCTGATAGCCGATTATTAAAGTATGAAAACGGGGTAAAAGTAGCCGATTATTCTCCGCAGAATAGCGGGATGGTTGCCAAAAGACCGTGGTCGCTAAAAGTAGATCGTTCGGGGGTTGTTTATATAGTTGTTGTTAATGGTGACCTTGTAATTTTTGATGGTTCGGATTGGGATTATTACAGCATACCCAATACCAAATTTACCGAAGTTAGAATTTCACCTAATGGAGAGGCTTATTTAAGCACTTTTACTCGTAGCACCTCCCCTTTTTACAAGTTTGATGGGCTAAATCTAGTAGATGTATTTGCACAGCAGGCTACACCTTTGCCAGATGAAATTTTAATAACTGATTTTGAATTTGGGCCCGATGGGCAAATTTGGATACAGGAGGTGGGGATAAATATAATACCAATTACCGGTAACACACAAGGTATAATAGTGTTGAGTGACACAGGTTGGACCTTACTAGGCAATCCTATGGACTCTATTTCATATTACCAAGGCGATAGATCAATCGAATTTGATGAAAGCGGTACGCTTTGGAGAATTGGCGACGGATATAGCTACGATTTCTTTACGCTTAATAATGGCACCTGGGATTCGTTGGACTATTGTACCCCTCCTATCCCTGTAAGTGCATTCTATGGCGGACATCACAACATTAACTTCCAGATTTCTCCAAATGGAGATAAGGTAGGTTTTAATGGTGGCTATCTAACTATAATTAATGATGGAGGCCCAGGTGGCTATAACCCATATGATAACCCTATAACCTTTTTAAGAGGCAAAGTATTTTGGGACCAGAACCAGAACGGCGTGCAAGATGCTGGTGAGCCAGGGCTTCCAGACAGGATAATTGAAAAAAGTAATGGGCCGGTATACACCAATACCAGAAATGATGGGCAATACACACTAACAGAGCCCAACAATAGCACAGTAACCTTAAGCTATAACCCACCCGTTAATTGGACCACTAGCACGCCGAGTAGCTATACTATTAACACAGGTAATGCCTTGTTAATTGATACGCTAAGCTTTGGAATTTACGCTACAAGCAACTTTACCGATGCTACAATTTCAGTAGCAAACACCTTTATTAGGTGCGGGCAAAACACACCTGCTTGGGTTAGCTACACCAATAACGGAACGCAAATTGAAGACGGCAGTATTGAGTTAAACATAGATTCGTTCATCACATTTGTAGGTAGTTTTCCTTTAGTTAATACTGGTAGTAGTCAAGTATTTACCTGGAACTATACAAACTTACTGCCCGGGGAAGACAGAATGATAAATGTATACCTAAACGGCCCAATACCTGATACTGGGTTCATTTTACCGGGCGACACATTAAGATATTCAGCTGAAATTAGTACCGCCAATACGGATATTGACCTTACAAACAATGTAAATGAAATAACCGAAGCCCTCCGCTGCGCCTACGACCCTAACGATAAATTGGTAGACAAAGGAAATGCATGGCCAGAGGGCTATACCCTATTGGGCGATAGATTAACCTATACTATACGCTTTCAGAACACGGGTAACGATACCGCCTTTAATGTGGTAATAGTAGATACTCTGGATGCGGTAAATATGAATCCGCTCACGCTTGAGGTAATAGGAAATAGCCACCCCATGGAATTTAAAATTGCAGGGGCGGGTGTGCTTACCTTTACATTTGCCAACATAATGCTGCCCGATAGCGGAATAGATTTTGCCAAGAGCAACGGTTTCGTGCAATTTGCCATAAGCCCAAGAGATAGCATGGCCGAAGGAACAAAAGTACGAAACACCGCAGGTATTTATTTCGACTTCAACCCCGCCATTGTAACCAATACTACGCTGAACACCTTTGTAACTAAGCTGCCAGAAATAGTAAAACCCGTTTCGGTTAAGCAAGTGGGACAATTGAATTATCAGCTATACCCCAACCCTACTGATGCAGAGCTATTCATCAGTTTAGATAACGGACAATACCGCTTCCAACTTTACGACTTGAGCGGTAAACTACTCCGTGAAGAAGCATTTATTGGAGGTTTGAAAAAGCTAGATGTAAGCGAGCTGAATAGTGGTATGTACTTCTATAAGCTTAAAGATAATATTGGTCAAACAGGGCAAGGGAGTGTGGTAATAAAGTAGACGTTCACCCTACCTAATATGTTATAAAAGGATCTACACAACTGTAGGTCCTTTTCATTTAGCTCAATTAGGCACATCATTACAAATAAGCGGAATTCTATAAACTAAGCCAGCTAGGCAGGTATATCTTTAGTAAATAGACAACCTACCACTATGATAACTATGCGCAACATCATTCTATTTCTAATTTGTATCTATTCTATCACAGCACTCCAAGCACAAACACAGCCTAACATCCTACTAGTTATTGCTGATGATATGGGTATTGATGTGCTTAACGGATACAATTTTAGTGGGGTAAAACCCACCACACCTACGTTAGATAGTCTGCGGGCTAATGGCATAACCTTTGATAATGTTTGGGCCACCCCATCGTGCACGCCCACCCGTGCTAGAATAATGAGCGGTAAGTATGGTGTTAAGAGCGGAGTTGCAGGCACCCCAGGCAATTTAGACACTAGTAATGTATCCTTGTTTCGTTCGCTAAAGCAATATGGCACTGGCTATGCTGGAGCGGTTATCGGTAAATGGCATATTTCGCAACCAGTAGTTAATGATCATCCCTACGAGCATGGTGCAGACTTTTTTACTGGTGTAATGACCTCAGGCGTACAAGATTACTATGCTTGGGATAAAACGGAAAACGGTATTACTGCACTAGACAGTAGCTATGTAACCACTACACTAACTAACGAGGCTATCAATTGGGCAAATGCACAAACCCAGCCTTGGCTATTGTGGTTGGCGCATGTAGCACCACACACACCTAATCATGTGCCTCCTATGGGAATGTATACTGTCAATCCTACTAATGGCTACAGAAGGTACTTGGCCATGATAGAGTCTTTAGACTTTGAATTGAATAGAACGCTGACTTCTCTGCCTGATAGTGTTAGGGACAACACCTTGGTTATCTTCATTGGAGACAATGGAACGCCTGGCAACAGGACTAACGACTACCCAACAGGACACGCTAAAGGTGCTGTTTATGAAGGTGGGGTTCGTGTACCTATGATAATTGCTGGAAAGGGAGTTAGCAGAATTGGCGAACGCGAGCATGCACTAGTAGACATTAACGATATATACGCTACTATAATTGAACTGGCCGGTGTTGACTTACCAGGTGGAATTTATAATAGTTTAAGCTTTAAACATTTGCTAGAAGGTAACACTGGCGCTGAGCGAAGCTACGCTTACACAGAATACACCGATGCTGGCATACAGCGCTGGGTTATTAGGAATGCCAGATACAAGCTAATACAGATTGTAGACAGCACACAAGAGTTTTACGACGTACAGAACGATATACTAGAAGTTACTGACTTACTACCAAATGGCTTAAGTGCAGAACTAGATAGTATTAAGGCCGACTTAGAGGCCGAAGCAGAGCAAATAAGAACAGCCTGGTCGTGCAGAGACAATATTAAAAATGGTGATGAAGATGGCATTGACTGTGGCGGTACCTTTTGTGGTATTTGTGATACGGTAATAAGCGGCATCCCTACACCCGTTCTATCCTTTGATGTTTATCCAAACCCAGTGGATGATATTCTTCAGGTGGAGCTATCATCTTCAACTGCCATTACTATAAGGCTAATGGATATGAA
>CAYGTK010000071.1:0-17629 GCA_964352775.1 uncultured Chitinophagaceae bacterium | reverse complement strand
CCCAAGTACCAGAGGCGGTTATCGACTTTATTAAACTGAACTGCTTGTTCGACTATCCTTGTAGTTTGGAAGAACGGAATCGGATTAAGAAGGCTTTGCTAGAACAGGAAGTATCGAAAGATCAAGCCTAGTCATCCCCCCCCTTTAAGAATTTAATGTTTTGGCTTAGACCGCTAAATTTTGTTCGTTTAACTGCTGACTTCATAAACACCTTTTGAAAGGTTTCTTGTTGTAAGTTTTCCCAATCTTTTTTGGTCATGTCTAGTAGATCGGGGTGGGGTTCAAAAGCTGATTCATTATGTGTCTCGGCAAAACGGTTCCACGGGCATACATCTTGACAAATATCACAGCCAAACATCCAGTTATCCATTTTGCCTTTAAACTCGGTGGGGATGCTGTCTTTTAGCTCTATGGTTAGGTACGATATGCACTTGCTGGCATCTACATCATACGGGGTAATGGCGTCGGTGGGGCAGGCATCTATACAAGCGGTACAGGTACCGCAGTAGTCTTTTATCGGTCCGTCGTATTCCAATTCCAGATCGCAGATGACTTCTGCTAGAAAGAAGTTGGAGCCTTTCTGTTTGTTAATCAGTAGGGTATGCTTCCCTATCCACCCCAAACCACTTTTAGCGGCCCAAGCCCGTTCCATTACGGGTGCCGAATCTACAAATACTCGGTTATCAAAGTCCCCTACCCTAGTCTGCCAATCTTCTAACAATTCTTTCAGTTTGGCTTTGATAACGAAGTGATAATCTTGTCCATAAGCATAGCTAGATAGCTTGGGCGCTTCTGGGTCCGTTTGCTTTTTTGGGGTGTGATAATTGTATAGTAAGCTGATGACGGATTTGCTGCCCTCAACTAGCAAAGTAGTATCTAGCCGCTTATCAAAATAGTTTCCCATATAGCTCATTTCGCCATGCTTTCCAGCTTTCAACCAATTCTCTAATCGGGGAGCTTCTTCTGCTAAAAAACCTGCTTTGGATACACCTACATAGCTGAACCCTGCTTCCTGAGCAGAACGTTTTAAGTATTTGGTGAGGGTGGGTTTATCCATTGCGGATAAAATTACGGAAATGCTTTTCTAAGGCTTAGTAATGATCTCTCAGCAACTTATTCGCTGCTATTAAACCACTTAAAGCCGCACCAGGGATACCTTGACCGGGATAAGTAGTATCACCACAAATGTAAGCACCCTTTCCATCCAATCGAGAATCGAGCATTTGCCAGGGTTTGATGTTCATGAACTGGGGATAGCCGCCTACGAAGCCGAACTTTCTTCTCGTCCAGGTTTGCCAGCTTGCTGCGCCTGAACTGTGCTGATAGACTATATCTTCTTTCTTAAGAAAACCCTTTTCTTCTAGTACGGCGATAATAGCATTCTCTATCTCTTCTTTATCGGTTATTTTGGTATTTGCTGGGTCGGGTAAGTGTGTGCTTATTGAACCAACTGCTTGGCCTGGCTCACTTCGAAGATCATCTTTTGGGTGGCTCAGGCTCAAAAATATACTGCGCGACCCTATCTGCGGCAATGGTTCTTCCAAGTGTATTTGATGATGGATACAATCGAAATTTCTATCACTGTTGAAACCTATACCCATTTGGAAAGCACTGTTCAGCTTTTCTGACCCCATAATACTTCCATTGAGTTTTTTGCTTAGTTGCCCGTCTTTGAAAAGCTCGAGGGTGTTATTTATCGGTATTCCAGAAATAAATTGTTGCGTTTTTATATCTCCTAGCCTTGTACTTAATGTATAGGTGCCCCCCTCCTCTTTTATACGCTCAATAGGGTTTCTGGATATGTAATCCGACCCATTTTTACGGAGGTATTCTATTAATGGCCATATCAAATTGATCAACCCACCAGGCATGTACCAGTTAGTATAATTAGTGTAGCAAAGGGCGGCAGCACCAAACAACATATTCACCTCTTGGTTGGTGTTTTGAGCGGTTATCATAAGTTGCTCATCCACAAAAGCAGTAAATAACTCATTCTTATCTAATCCGTATTTCTTTAGCACATCCTTAACACTTCGGAAGGCATTGGGTAGGCTTTTTACCTGTTCAACAGATACGTTTACAGCCATTGGCCATAGGTCGCTAACTTTTGATGGTGGGAAGGTGAGTTGCTTGGAAGAAGTTTGCCAAACCGACTGGCTAATTTCATAACAAAGCTCCCAAAATTCGCGCTGCCCCTGTTTACCAAATACTCGCTCTGCCTCTACTATCCATTCGTTAAGATCTTGGTATCGAGTAAGTATCTCGCCATTGGCGAGGTGCACTTTCATGGGCACTTCCAACTTCCATGCATCTATATCTATCCCAACAGTATCAAGTAAATGCCGAACAGGCATATATTCATCTAAGCCTACTAAAGTTGTTGCACCAGCTTCAAAAAGAAAGCCTTTTCGGTAATAGGTACTCACGCATCCACCTGGTAGGTAATTGGCCTCTACGACCAAACACTTCAGTCCATTATGGGTAAGCATACAAGCTGCGGTTAAGCTCCCTATTCCGCTACCTACAAGCACTACATCGTACTTTTCTTTGAGTGCTTCGGGGTTGCCCCTATCTTGTATTTTATCAACCATCCTTTATAGAACATGAGCGGGTACATTTAGTTGAGGCATAAGCTCAGAAGCCTTGAAATTCAGCATATATCAACACTTTAATAAAATTAATATTGGCGCAGTTTTTGAAGTATCTCGAACAAAAGGGAACGGGTCACGTTAATTCTCCGTTCCTCCATAATACAGATGAACGACGTTGAAAAACGTATCTTTACTAATCCTAAAATATATACAGATGGATTTCCAACAAACCGGTAACGGAGTTGAGACTGCTTACCCTGCGGGACAAGTTGCTCAACAAATAGACGGCACTACGCCAAAAACTACCACAGAACAAATTGAAAATTTCGAAGAGTTGGGTGACCACCACGTGGGTACTTCTCTAGAAACTCCAATGCGTGAAGATGCTTTTAAATTGAACGATGACGAGAAAGTTGCCATCATCCAAGAGCACTTTAAAGCTATAATGGATACATTGGGATTAGACTTGAACGACGATAGCCTTGCTGGTACACCTTACCGCGTTGCTAAAATGTACGTTAAAGAAGTGTTCAGTGGATTGAATCCTAAGAACGAACCTAGCATTAAGCTATTTGACAATAAATACCAGTATGAGCAAATGCTGGTAGAGAAGGATATTACCTTCTTTTCTAATTGCGAGCACCATTTCGTACCGATAATTGGAAAGGCTCATGTAGCCTACATTTCCAACGGTAAGGTTATTGGTCTATCTAAAATAAATAGGATAGTAGAGCACTATGCACGCCGTCCGCAGGTACAAGAACGCTTGACCATGCAGATAGCCGACCACTTGAAACGAGTTTTGGAAACTGATGATGTAGCTGTACTGATAGATGCCAAACACCTATGTGTATCATCACGAGGCGTTGAGGATACTGCTAGTGCTACCGTTACTTCTGAGTACTCTGGTAAGTTCAAAATTAACGACCAAACTCGCAATGAATTCCTTAAATACGTGGAGTTAAAATAAGCTAGTATGAATTATTTAGTTGTAGGGGGTTCCAGCGGAATAGGGCTGGAAACAGTCACTCGTTTGCTTGAAAATGGAAATACGGTATACGCAGCATCAAGAACGGAGAGCTCTGAATTACAAGCAACCGAAGCTAATTATATTGAATTGGATGTAACCGAAGATGAATTCAATTTAGATGAGCTACCCGAAACTATAGATGGTATAGTCTACTGCCCAGGTACAATTGACCTGAAACCTTTCCACCGCATCAAAATAGAACAGTTCCGTAAGGAATACGAGATAAATGTGTTGGGTGCTATAAAGGTTATCCAAACTGTACTACCAAGGATGAAAAAAGCCGAAAGCGCTAGTGTGGTATTATTCAGCACGGTAGCTAGTGCCCAGGGAATGCCCTTCCATGCGTCTATTGCTTCTGCTAAGGCTGCCGTTGAGGGTCTGGCAAGAAGCTTAGCAGCAGAGTATGCAAGTAATAATATTCGCTTTAACGTAATTGCCCCATCACTTACCGACACTCCTTTAGCAGCTAGGCTATTAGGCACTGATGATAAGCGAGAAGCAAGCGCAAAACGTCACCCGATAAAAAGGGTGGGGACCACTACTGATATGGCCGAAGCAGCCTTGTTTCTTTTAAAGAAAGATGCATGGATAACAGGCCAAACCATTCATGTAGATGGCGGTATGAGTGCCGTTCGTTCGCTCTAGCTTAGTTAGTTCTTAATGAATTTCTTAGTGGTTCTTCCCAACTCATTTTCGAAACGGAAGAAGTAAATTCCTTTAGCCCAGTTAGAAATACCTAACTCAGTTGTTTCTTGACTTAGGCTAAGCTGAATGACTTCACGGCCGGTAAGGTCAGTTACTAGCACATTAGTATTTTCATAGTCCAGTAATCGGATAGAAACTGAATTCACCGAAGGGTTTGGATAAATAGATACTCGGTTTTCCAAAATATTTTCTGCTATACCAGTACATACTGTACGCAAAGAGTCAAAATAGAGCTTTGCAGCTATTAATGCTGGTTGTGCACATGGTGTATGCATTAATGGGCTAGCATCAGTATCCATGCGCTGCTTGCTTACATTAGTAGCACCAGCGTTAGTCCAAACATCATAGGCAACAAGAGCATTTTCAAACGGTACTTGCTCATCTTCTTCACAATAGTACATACGAAGCGGTGCCTCTGGAACCCACCCGTATACCAGCTCATTCTCAGCTAGAATGAGGCGAAGTGGATGATTAACGGAGTCATTAACGAAAGCCTGAAGGATACTATCTTTCATCATCAACTTAGGTACACCGGCCCCATTAGCTCTCAATATGTTATCTATAAATCCTATTCCTTTATTATCGTCATTAGTATTAGGGTCGCCATCATCAAAATATACAACAGGGAAAATAGTATCGAACGGAGACCTGAATACCGCATGAGGATCAGGATAAGTAGCTCGAAAATCAGGATACACATGCCACCATCCATAGATCAGGTAAGGCAAATAGCCTGGTGTAGCATACATACTATCAGACAATAACTCTCTCGTTTGAACGCCAGTTAAGTCATAAGACCCTGCCATTGGCGCTGAAGCCGTTATTTGAAACTCATTTGACAACTCCGTTTCTATCAATTTATGGGTTGCAGCGGTAACATAACCACCTTGTGAATATCCGAAGAGGAAAACTTCTTCATTCAACTCAATACCTAGTGTATCTGCCAATTGGCGAGCAGCACGAAGTATATTCACATTCGTGTTTGCCTGCGTAAACTCATGTTGGTAGGGATGTATTTTAACCGAGGTGTCACGATAATCCCCTAAACCCACATAATCAGGTATACATACCAAATAACCAGTTCCTGCGAAAATTGGACCTATCTGCCAATTATGGCCATTCATGGAACTTGCACCACCTGATCTATTGCTGGTAGTCCCATGTCCCCAACTACTGATAGGCACACCGCAAGCCACGTTTTTAGGCATACAAACTGCTCCAGCTGCGCGAACTATAGAGTCAGGATGACCATATGGCGTTTCGTAAATAACACGATAATAATCAACTGGATAGTCAAGCTCTAAACCCAAAAGGGCTGGCGGAACACCCAAATTATCTACCACAAAACTGTCTAATCCAGCTGGGCTGTATGATTTTAACTTCTCAAAAGAGATAAGCTTTTGTGAAAAGGCAGAAAGGGTAAGAACTATCGTTAGAAGTGCTGTCAATTGAAACCTCATGGGTAGGGGTGTTTTAATGTTGCCTTAAAAATACGAAGTTCAATCTGTTCAGGCTATTCTAATTCTTAATGAGCTTCTTAGTGGTTCTACCCAAGTTATTTTCGAACCTAAAAAAGTAAACACCTTTTGTCCAATTCGAAATGTTCAATTCAGTAGTTTCTCGACTTAGAACTATTTGCTGAACCTCGCGTCCTGCCAAGTCTGTTATCAAAACAGTAGTGTTAGTATACTCCGCAAAGCGTATCGAAACTTCATTCATAGAAGGGTTAGGATAGATAGAGATACGATCATTCAAAAAATTCTCAGAGATATTGGTGCACTCTATTCGTAAAGAATCAAAGAAGCTTTTTGCTGCTATCAAGGCTGGCTGGGCACAAGGGGTGTGCATTAGCGGAGAAGCATCGCTATCTAATCTTTGTTTGCTAACATTAGTGGCACCAGCGTTGGTCCAAACATCATAAGCCACCAGTGTATTTTCAAATGGTACTTGCTCATCTGCCTCGCAATAGTACATTCTTAAGGGAGCTTGTGGCACCCAATTGTAAACCAAGTCATTATCAGCCAGAGCTACTCGTAACGGATGGCTTAAGGAATCATCCAAAAAAGCTTGTAAAATACTATCTTGAATCATGTTTTTTGGTACTGCACCACCATTATTAGCACATAGCTGATTGATAGTTCCAATACTTAGGTCGTCTTCAAAAAAAGCTGGTGGTAATAAAGTATCAAATGGAGATTTGAATATTTTGTCTACATCGGGATAGGCAGCTTGAAGACTTGGATACAATTCATACCATCCATACAGCAAAAATGGCAAGTAGCCAGGAGTAGCGTATACACTATCAGAAAGTATCTCTTGGGCTTGCACACCTGTCATATCATATGAACCAGACATGGGAGCAGAAGCTGTTATCTGAAATTCAGCAGCGTGTTCTGCCTCTATAAGTTTGTGCGTAGCGGCAGTAACATACCCTCCCTGTGAATAACCAAATAAGAATACGTCTCCATTCAAATTCACACCTAAAGTATCTGCCAATTGCCTTGCTGCTCTTAAAATATTAAGGGTGTTATGTGCTTGGGAAAACTCATGCTGATAAGGATGAACACGAACCGTGGTATCATACCCAGCACCTAAACCAACAAAATCAGGCAAACACACTATATATCCAGTGCTAGCAAATGTTGGCCCTATCTGCCAAGTTCCTCCATTCATGGTACTTGCTGCTCTCGATCGTCTTGTTTGTGTACCATGTCCCCAGCTACTTATTGGCGACCCACAATCCACACCTCTTGGCATGCAAATAGCACCAGTAGCTCTTACTATGGAATCTGGATGCCCATAAGGCGTTTCAAAAACTACACGGTAGTAATCTACAGGGTAGTCAATATCCAAGCCTATCAAACTAGGTGGAACACCTAATTCGTTTTCTATAAAAGTGTCTAAACCTGCAATAGTATACGATTCCAATTTCTCGTAAGAGATCAGTTGGGCAAATGCGGAAGAAATAAGGAGAACCGATAAAACGGTAGTAAATAGGATCCTCATGGGTAAATGGGTTTTAAGTTGCCCGAAAATAAGGCTTTATGCTCATATTTTTAGAGGCAAAAAAGCTCATTGGTCATTGCATTGTAAAGATCCCAGTGCTATAAGCCAAAAGCTATCTAACAACTAATTTCTTAAAGCTCTCCGTATTGCCATTTGTAAAACTCAAATAGTAAATACCACTTGGCCAATCAGCACTATCAAGAGTAGTTCTACCCTTTTGCATATCGGCCTTATAAACAGTTTGCCCGAGTACGTTCGTTACAACCACACTAACTACTTTCTCTTCTTCAATGGCTATTGTAAAAGAAGCCGTAGCAGGATTTGGGTAAACATTGATATTATCGCTGATAGACTCCTTAATACCTACTTGCACACCGCCTCTCAATTCGTACCTGTAATACCCCTGAGGGGCTGGCATTGGTCGTACTTGTTGCTTACCGCTATTTGCCGTTGCTGAGAAGTAATAGAATACCGAATCTTCCAGATGAGGGGTAAAACTACCTATCCATAGGTTTTTATCGGCATCGAACAAGGTCATAGGGGTGGTGGTGTAGCCTTGAGATCTATCAGTAGTGTAATGCAATGTAGCCGATGCTATTCCGCTACGGTGCTGGATACGTGCAAAAAAAGGATTGATAACCCGATGCTCATCAAAGGTCTTTTCTTGATGAGAAATGAGTAGTGGGTCAGCGGTCATTACTTCCTTTGTGATACAATGCAGCGCACCGCCCAATGGAATGATAGCATTACAGTTTATACCTACCACATTGTATCCTGGCATTAATTGGCGATAGATACCTAGGGCTGTAGTGTCATACCTTTCCTCATAGGTAGGCACTAATATTGTCTTATTGATGATAATAGAGTTAGTGTAGGTTCTGTAATCGCCCCCTACATCAGGATAATTTCCTGAAGCATCTACAGGCATAGGTATTCTTACCACCTTGAAATCCGACTCTAAGAAGGTTTCGTATTGGCTGATAATATGCTGAATATTAGCTTCTATCTGCGGACCATCAGCCACACCCACTGGGTACTCCCCTACTAATAAAGTATTCTCATTCAGCAGCTTCATATGCATATCAATGTGGTTGATACCATCAAAAGGTAGCACGGTCATTTTAGCATAATCATTCAAGCCTAAAAATTCAGCACACATTGTATCTACACCAAACTCATCTCTATCCGTTGTATTGAACGAGCCATTGAAATTCTCTTCCAATATCAATTCAGAAGAGAAACCTAAACCTGCTCCATCTACCATAAAATTACCCCCAGTATGCACGAGATCATAAGGGGCACTTTCCATCCTGAAATGCGGAAAACCCAAGTGATCGGCAATAGCCTCTGGCACTACATTATCACTGAACCGAGGACGGTTGTAGATCATATCTATCAAAAGCAGACTGTCTACATCATTCGTGTACACATTCCATTGCCCGTAATCGCGCATCCATATGGAGTTGAGCGGGGCTTCAATAAAATCCATATTAGTGAGTGCTATACCTTGGTTAGATAGATAGTTCTTTACCTGAGTAGTGTCTGTACAAACATTTAGCACGGTACATTCTAAAGCAGTATTCTCAGCAATTTGACCTAAGATATTGTAGAAACCACCAGTTACACTTCCAGTCCAAGCTAGGCAAATATGGCTTACCTCTTCCCACTCAGCTGCTGCACGAACAGAAGAGTTTGGTGGCACATCAGTAGACCGCTGACTGGCTAGTTGCTGGCGATAAGCTGGTATTAGCGCATACTCATCGGCAGTCATGTACCTAGGCAAAGTAACTTGCTGAGCCAATAATGGAGTTGAAGCAAAAAGAAATACCGATAATAGAACACCTGTACGAAGCATCCCTAAAGCTACTAAAGATCAGTGTATCGTATTAAAGCCTATTGGTAAACAGGGTTCATGGGGCGTACTTCAAAGTCGCTTACATTGTAGTTATCAGGGCTTTCTAATAAGTGGACCATACTTGCAGCTAAGTCTTGTGGCTGTATCATGGTCTCATTGGCCTTGATGCTTTCAATATCATTAAAAAACTCCGTATTTACCGAACCTGGATAAACACAAGTTACTTTAATGTTCATCTTCTTTACTTCTTGGTATAGGGAATGACTCAAGCCGCGTACAGCATGCTTAGTAGCACAATATCCTGCTGCTTGATTAATACCATTTAATGCTGCTATAGAGGCTATATTTATCACGTGTCCAGCCTTTTGTGCTTTCATTAATGGAATAACGGCACGGGTAGTGTAGAACAGTCCATTCACATTAGTATCGAACATTTGATGCCATTGCTCATCGGTAGTATCTTCAAAATTGGCGAAGATACCCATACCCGCATTATTAATAAGGATATCTACCTCATCTCCTATCTCCTTAACTGCCGAGCGTACCGCTTCATCGCTTCTAATATCTACCACTTGGTGCGTAAAGTTGGCATCATCAATATTTGGCTTAGTTCTGCTCCAACCATATACCTTCGCTCCCTTTTCTAATAGGGCCAATGCCATTGCTAGGCCAATTCCTTTACTAACTCCTGTTACTATTGCCGTCTTATTCTTCAATTCCATTTTGTTATACTTGTTTGTGCTACATAGTTAAGTGTTTTAGCAAAAAATAGTTCAGCACCATGAGCAATATCCCACCCATTACCCAAGTAAAAGAAACCTGCTTGTACGTAACCGACCTAAATGTTACAAGGTTATTTTATGAAGAAAAGCTTGGCTTAGCCTGTTTTAGCTTTGTTCCGAATAGGCATGCCTTTTTTAGAGCGGGCACTTCTGTGTTCCTTTGTTTTATTGCTGAAACCACTAAACAGGATAAGAACTTACCGCCGCATTGGGGAATCGGTGCTTTGCATTATGCATTGGAAAGCCCTGTTGAAGAATACGATAATTGGTTAGCTCATTTCAAAAAGATGGAAATAACCATAACCCAAGAAGTGGAGTGGCCCAGAGGTGGACGTTCCTTCTATTTCAATGATCCCGATGGGCATGTGGGGGAAATTGTGGAGGCTGGTATGTGGGACTATTGAAATACTTAAACTAGGCTATAATTAGTTACGCTTTCGTGTTATCTTATCCTATGCGCCAACTGCTTTTCATCTTACTGCTTACTACATATACTTGCGCTTATGGACAAGGTAGCGGTCTAATTCTAGATGCCCGAACCAAAGCACCACTAGACCTAGTCCACGTTATTAGTAATAACTATGCCACTACTAGCAACAGCGATGGAAGCTTCTACCTGTCTTCTCTTGATGATAGCATTTTGTTTTCACGAATTGCATACGCTACGTTAACCATATCTAGCAATAATAATCCCGACACCATTTACCTACAACCACAAACGGAGTACCTAGATACCACTACCGTGAATGATATATCAGCCTATCGAATAATGGAGTTGTTTTGGGAGAACAGAGCACTAAACCATTATATAACCGATGTGGTGATAGATGGTTTCTACAGCCAGTACCATAAAGAGGATGGCAAATACGTTCGCTTGATAGAAGCTGTTATTAGTATGTACGATGGCGGACCGAACTTCTTTGGAAGCAGAGAGCGAGTACAAGTAAAACAGCTTCGCCGAAGCCATAATTATGAAATGAACGGGGAAGAGCATAGCGACCATTTACTGGACTTATTAGCCGAAGACCCTATTAGATATGAGAGCGGCAGTGGTATCAACCCAAAGGCCCTGAGCAGCTTTCATTACACTTACGATAGCTTGGTAACGGTAGATGGGGAGCTGTGTTATGCCCTCAGTTTTAAACCGAAGGCTAGTACAGATAGTCGATTACTTTATGGACAATTGCTTATTCATTCCGATAATTATGCCTTAGTATCCATCAGCCTACAGGAAGAAGAAAACCCCAATAACAGAGCTTATACCTACCCTGTTGGTGATTATCATTGGGAGTTTATCAATGGGTTAACCACCGCCATTTTCACTAAGAAAGACGACCGCTACGAATTGGTAGAACTGAAGAAAACATACGTTCATCAATTAACACCCGCTAGTCCATTCGTGAGCGACCATTTGGTGGAAGAGCATTTTGAGCTTTATGTTGATCAATGTATACATCCGAAACCCGAACAGCTTGATCTATCTGTTTATAGACGCTCGGCTGGACTGTATTCTGCTAGGTATAAGTACGATGCTAAATTTTGGGAACAACTACCCCACCCTAGCCTACCTGCTGACCTAGAAAAAGACCTTACGGAATACAAAACCTTATCCGTCCAATTCCGTAGTAACGGTAGGGACTAGCGTGTAGAACACTTCTTTTCCCTTTGGGGGTATTTCCCCTACTTTAGTGATCAACATGAATACAATACTGTGATAAATACCGATCTGATAAAGATCTATTTTGTTAGGGAGCTTTCGTTCAAGAAGCAGAAACAGGCTATTGACCGTAAGATCAACATCTTAACAGCAGCCCGCTTAAGTGTTGTGCTTATAGCTGCCTTGGTCATTTATTTCCAATGGGGAAACTGGCAATTATTAGGAGCAGTTGCAGGTATTTCGATACTAATATTCCTTATCCTGGTACGCATATTCGTCGACCTGAAGGATAAGAGTGAGCACCTAGGTGAGTTAAGCGACCTTAACCAACGCGAAGTACAACTGGTACTGGGTAAGTACGGTCAATTTAACGATGGGGCTGAACTAGTAGAAACCCGTCATCCCTTTGCTTTCGACCTTGATATTTTCGGTGCAGGTTCGCTATTTCAATACATCAATAGAAGCAGCACGGCTATTGGCAAGCTAAAACTAGCCAAGTGGTTTAAAGAGCCATTACAAGAAGCTGATGCGATATATGCCCGACAAGCAGCAATAAAAGAACTACACGACGACATACAATGGCGGCAAGATTTTCAGGCCAGCGGTTATCGTAATATGGAATCGGCAGAAGAGAAGGATAGCATCCTAGATTGGCTGAAAGAACCCGACTTCTTTATACACATAAAATGGCTGAAACCTTTACGGTTCGGCTTGCCCCTTATCACTACTACCTTGGTAGCTCTTTGGGGTTTTGGTGTATTAACTTATCATATTCCTCTGGTTTTCTTTTTGATGCAATTGGGCGTAGTTGCCAAGTTCAACAAGAACATCATGGCACAGCATAATCAGCTAAGCCAGAAATTCAAACTGCTGAAGAAATACGCAGCCTTACTAGGATGGGTGGAAGAAAAAGAATTTTCGGCCCAGCTATTAAAAGACATTAAGCAGCATACCAAAACCAAAGACCAAGCAGCAAGCGAAAGCTTCGGCAAACTAGCCAAAATAGTTGACCGGCTAGATAGCCGCAACAATGCCCTAGGCGCACTTTTTACTAATGGACTATACCTGCGCGACATACTCAACATCATATCGCTAGAGCAATGGAAGAACGACTTTAAAGAAGCCGTTCCCCAATGGTTTGAGGCCATTAGCGATATTGATGCACTCATCAGTTTAACCACCTTCCATCAAAACCATCCCGAATTCCCATTCCCTGAAGTGGTGGATGATAGGTTTACTTTTCAGGCTAAAGGTTTGGCTCATCCCCTATTGAAATCGAAAGGGCGGGTAAGTAACGATGTAGTGCTGGAACGTCAAGGGCAGTTCAGTTTAATAACTGGGGCCAACATGGCGGGAAAGAGTACTTTCTTACGATCTATTGGAGTGAATATGATATTGGGCATGATAGGTGCTCCCGTTTGTGCGGAGAGTATGACTTTAGGTACCACTCATATTTACACCAGTATGCGTGCTACAGATTCCTTACAGAAAAATGAATCCTTCTTCTACAGTGAGTTGAAACGCTTGAAACAGGTCATCAGTCAGCTGGGTAAAGGCAAACGCATATTCGTGTTGCTTGACGAGATACTAAAAGGAACGAACAGTAAAGACCAGCAGACAGGCTCCATTGCTTTAATAGAACAACTGATAGCCAAGAACGGTGCTGGACTAATAGCTACGCACGACCTTAAGTTGGGCGAAATGGCCAAGAAATATCCCGAGCATATCATCAACCAATGCTTCGAGATCAAGATAGAGAACGACCGCCAGATATTCGATTACAAACTGAAAGACGGCTTGAACCAAAGCTTGAATGCCACCTTCCTAATGAAGCAAATGGGCATCATCCCCAAAGAACCTGTGGCACAAGCGCAGTAGATCCTGATACACCAGCATCCCTTATCTTAGCAGCAAATCTTCCTTCCATGTTCAAACGAATATTGCTGGTCCTGCTGCTGGGGCTGTTGATCTTGATAGGCATTGTAGCCTTTAAAACGCTTACGTTCACTTCGGTACAAATTGATGTTCCACCAGTTGAAGAGATAGCCTTACGAGAAGGAGCTGTAGAACGCTTGGCAGAAGCCGTTCGTATTCCCACCATTTCATTTGAAGATAGAGCCGATATTGTTTACAGCAATTGGGATAGCCTAAATGCCCTGATAGATACCAGCTTCCCTTTAGTGAAAAAGAACTTCTCGCTCACCAAGATAAACGACTACAGTCTACTGTATAAATGGGAAGGAAAGAATACCAGCGAAAAACCCGTGATGCTCATAGCCCATACAGATGTAGTACCCGTGGAGCAAGAAACCTTAGATAAATGGGAACAAGGACCTTTCAGCGGAAAAGTAGTAGACGATGTACTCTGGGGCCGTGGCACCTTAGATGATAAAGTAAGTGTGTTCGGTATTTTGGAGGCTGCGGAAATGCTCTTGCAAAGTGGTTTTCAACCCGAGCGGACCATCTACTTTGGCTTTGGTCACGATGAAGAAATAAGTGGCCTGGCTGGAGCAAAGAGCATTGTAGCCCACCTACAAAAGCAAGGCGTGCAACTGGCCTATGTGTTAGATGAAGGCATCGTAACCACCATGGGCATACTACCCAGTATTACTTCGCCCGTGGCAATAATCGGCTTGGCTGAAAAGGGCTATGTAACGCTACAACTTACCGTGGAACTGGATGGTGGGCATTCGTCCACTCCTGCTCCAGAAACGGCTATTGGGGTCTTGTCTACCGCCATAAGCACCTTGCAGCAGAACCCTTTACCAGCCAATATTTCAGAACCATTTGAGCAATTTATGGCTACTGTGGGGCCAGAAATGGATATGCCCTACAACATGCTATTCAGCAATATGTGGTTGTTTGAGTCTGTCTTTTTGGGCGAGTTCAGTAAGCTGAAAAGTGGTAATGCCAGCATAAGAACCACCACCGCCCCAACCATTTTTAGAAGCGGAATGAAAGAAAATGCCATCCCCAATTTGGCACAGGCCACGGTGAACCACCGCATCATACCCGGCGAAACCCCGGAAGACGTACTGCGAATGGTAAAGGCCATAATTAACGATGAACGGGTACAGGTAGAAATAGCAGGCAAATCGAACCCAGCCACACCAGTATCTAGCACTACCAGTTATGGGTACAAGGTAATTGAGAAAACCATTAGGGCCGTAAAACCCGATGCCGTGGTTACCCCAAGCCTAGTAATTGCCGCCACCGATTCCCGCTACTACTACCCCATTGCCGACGATGTGTACCGCTACCTACCCGTACGCATGAACAGCGCCGATCTCAGCCGCATCCACGGCATCAACGAGTGCATCCCCATCGCCAATTATGAAGAAGCCATCCGGTTTTACTACTGGTTAATGAAGGGCAGTTAGTCACTCAATATCCACCAACCACGGCGACCGCATCACCCAAGCCTTAGAACTCTGACAGCAAGGTGTGAGTAGCACAGCTGCAAATAAGTGGTTCAAAAAGCTAAATGACGATATGGGTGAGAACTAAGTGAGAACCCTGAGAACTGTGAGAACCTAGTTCTCATGGTTCTCACAGGTTCTCACAGGTTCTCACGCTATTAAATGCTTAGTGGGCGTGCCCCTTCGTACCTCAGGGTCGGGCTATCCGCTTTACTTCGTGTCCGCTACCATCCCTCACGCGGGGTGCTCGTTATGGCAGTTGCAAACTTCTATTGGAATTGCTCACAAGTCACAGAGTTACGAGAGCTAAATAAATTTAGGATGTGAAGACTTTTCTGGGTGATTTACTTCCTCTAAAACTTTTAAAACCATAGGATTATTGGTATTCTTATTAAATGACACCTTGTATTCTAGCTGCCTTCGCATACTACCGTCTTTCGAGAATACAATATCAACCAAATCATAGAATTTACTCTTAGGTGACGTAACTTGATATCTATACCAGAAGAGTTTTTGTTCTCGCATATATCGTGTCTCTATAATTCTAATTCTTATTGATTGTCCCAGCATTTCTACTGACCCTATCGTAGTACTAAACTTAGTAGTATTCCTTCCAAGTGTGGTTACCGTTTTTGACTTTTGCAAATATCCGTTGGCAGATTTCTTGGCGAGTTTATCTACAGCCGAATTATGAATATCCCCCTTGTGCCCCTTAACCCACTCTATATTTACACTTGCATTACATGCCTTAATTTGTTTAATTAATCCTTTCCAATAACGTACATTTTCGACTGGTCTACCTTCGAAATTGCACCATTTATTATTAGGCCAAGTGTATTTGGCTAACGGGAGGTTGTCTACAACATATCTTGAATCAGTACGCACTTCTATGGAGCTAAAGTCTGCGTATACATCATAATCAGCTAAATGTTTTAAAGCTTCCGTAACCGCTTGTAACTCCATTTGGTTATTGGTAGCTCCATGAACACCATCTATATCGAGATCTTCAGTTATCTCCAATTCTTTCTCGTCCAAATAAAGTATTCGCACACCCATACCACCTCTTCTTTTACTATTGTAACTAGAACCATCGGTATAGGCATAGATTACATCTTTACGATGAGGTTTTGGTTTCAGATATTTTATCTTCTTACCCATTGATTAAGAACTAATGAATTCTTGACTGATTACATTTTTGAGCTAAAAATTTACTACTCCCCATCCCCACCACTGAATTTCTTTTTTCTAAATGCAAGGAAGTCACTAAATGTACTTGACTTAAAGAGTAGTCCAATAATCAAGCTTAATACAGGTACTATTATCTCAGCTTTATCAATATACATGACACTGAAAACCAGTGCAGAGGTGCAAAACAATATCAGTACACCTTTATAAACCTTTTCCTTGGTATCCAACTTATTTATGGTGTCAATTTCCTGTCTTTCCATTTCTAGATGTTGTTCGGCATCCATTTTATCTTGAGAAGCTTTCATCTCGTAAAACATCGCAATCATCTCTGGCGCCTTATCAATGGCTTTTTCAAACGCCTTTTCAATAGCGTTCACCTTTGGGTCAGTATTAGCATAGGGTGCTTGTTGCCTCCAATGTTCTTTCTCTTTCTTTTCTTTTACTAGGTTATTGTACAGCTGCTTCTTCGATACCTGACTTAAATCAGGCTCACTGGTTTTTTTTGTTTCTTCAGCATCTGTGGTTTGTTCTTCCACATTATCTTCGGTAACACTATCCTCAGATTTTACTTCTCTTTCTTTTTGGGTTTTTTCTTCATTTTCCATTTTACAACGTTTCTCTACCCAAATCTAACAAACCCCAACCAATATATATTACAACTAATAAAAAAAGCACAGATAGTAGATAATTATCCATGTAACTCAAGTGAGAACTAGTGAGAACCCTGAGAACTAGGTTCTCACAGTTCTCATGGTTCTCACTAGTTCTCACCCTATTTCATATTCTTGATAATTAAATAAGCGCAGGGTCATCCTGAGCCCTTCGACTGCTACGCGCTCAGGATGACAGCTATACTGGTATGTTTGCTTCGTTATACCCTGCATGAGGGATAGCAGCCCTTCGGCTACCGCGTGAGGGATAGTAGTGGTACCCCACAGCCGAGGTACGAGGCGAGGAGTATAACGGATAGCCCGACCCGATAGGGGCACGCCCTGTTATGGTGCGTAATTTAAGGGTGGGTTGCTGTTGGTTTTAACGCAGCAGCATCTCCAGAATAAACCCTTTGTAGGTGTCGTCTACTTTGTGGCAGTAGTGTACTTTTCGGGTGGTGGTTAGTTGGTAGTCTACTAGTAAAAAAGGCTTGGTGTCGGTTTTTACCATGTACTTGCTGTCGTTGGGTAGTACTTGTATGGCGGTGGGGATGTTGTCGTTGCAAGCTGTTTTTTCGGGGGCTACTAGGCTGGCTATGGTTACAGCATCGAAGGGGTAGAACCCTCGCTTTTCGCCCAAAAACCAGCCCCATTGCCTGCGCCAGCGGTTCATGGCTTTGTACAGAAATTTGTGGCGATCTTCTTTACTGGCCTTTAGTGGTGCTAGGTCGTCTTTACTTATTTGC
>CAYGTK010000070.1:0-17724 GCA_964352775.1 uncultured Chitinophagaceae bacterium | reverse complement strand
GGATATATCCTCATATTGTCCACTCCCCTATTTAACAATTCTTTCAACCCTTCTATATCTGTTCTAACTTCAAAACTCATATTTCTGAACTCTACATCTTTAAGTTCAGCACCACTGGGCAATTCAATTTTCCCTTCCCACCAAGTGTTTGTACTTCTAACTGGAGTATAATTTTCAATGTATATATTTGATAGTTCTTTGGGAATGAGCTTTATAATCGTATCATCATCAGCTTCAACTGTGATTGACTTCAAAGTAAAATCAGGATTCTTCTTTAAGTCTAACACTTGAATTATCTCGGCCTCAGCAACTATAGTTGATCCTTCAGTAAAATACACCGTCCTACCCAATTTAACCTTTTCATAATGATGCGCACGCATTTCTGGAGAGGTAACCCACATAAGTGCTGTGCCTTCAATAGCTACTCGCTTACTCTTATCGGTAATTACCTCTTCATTTTCATCTTCAAACTCAGGGTGAACTCCAAACTGTCTTGTTCCAATATCTCCCTTGTCATATACCATATTACACCTTAAACCTTGAACAGGCGGACCACTTTTACGCCCACCTTCCTCCTTAGAGTAAAATCGGTATCGAACTCTAAAATCTGCTTTGTATCCCCTCAGGTTTTCGTATGCTTGGTGTTTTTTCTCCATTAGAATAGAGTATGTCATTTCAATAATAAACAAAAAAAGGGGGAAGCTTGCGCTTCCCCCTTTTTAAGAATCCAGGTTCTTTATTAGATACTATGCTTATCGTGCAGAGCTAAAAGACACTGTACGAGAAACATTGGTTTTCTCACCAACTAGGCGCACGATGTAATACGTTACATCTGCATTAGCATCGATAGAGAATTGGTACTGGCTGTTACCAGTCGTCAATCCTTTCTCTACTGCTATTTCTTTACCTAACATATCGTAGATATACATATCCACTTTAGTATCCGTGTTGTAGTCAGCAAATTCGATACGTAATTGATCGTCGAAGCTGAACAAACGGTAACCATCGTTCTGTAAAGTAGGTATGCCAGTAGTTCTCTGTACTTCTACAGTTTGTACTATACGGTCGCTACAGTCGTCATTAGATACTAGCAACTCTACTTCGTAGATACCTGCTGCATTATAAATGTGACTTGGGTTGGCAACACCTGTGTAGGTAGTTCCATCTCCCATGTTCCACTCATAAGTAGTAGCACCTGGAGTAGTGTTAGTGAAGTTCACCAACTCACCTGTTCCAGGCTGCAAGTTATCTGCAGTAAAGGCTGCTGTAACCTGAGGCGCTGCATCTACAGTAATTTCATCAGTAACACTGTAGTTACCGAAGCTTACTGCCAATGTGTAAGTTCCAACTGGAAGGTTAGCCACAGTTACTGAACCGTTAGCGCTTGTACCATTTGAAAGTACATTACCCGCAGCATCAGTTACTTCATAAGCATCCCATGCAAAGGTGTTAGCACCGATTGCGTGAGTACCGAAGTCAACCAATACTGAACCATCAGTTCCTTGACAATCTACATCAGTAACATCGTAAGCCGTAGCTGGGATGAAGTGAATGTTGAAACGCATTTCGTCATCCATCTCATCAGATGTGAATGTGTAAGTATCGTTCTCCATCAAGTTTTGGAAGGTGCCTGTAAGCTTGTCTTCCAAGATGATCAATGAAGTAGGAGCAAATGTTTCTAAGTCAGTAGCTGTGAAAGTATAGCTTCCGTCAGCACCAGGCTTGAAGCCCATTGGGATAACGTTAACTGAACCGTCAATAGGTAGAGCATTAATAGCCTGAACGTAATCAGGGTTAGTAGCAGTATACAACATTGCGTATCCCGGCATACTAGCCATTTTACCAGCATCATAATCTCTATCACGACCTGCAACAAAGTTCTCACCAAAGGCAATAGTTGTTTTATCAGCATGGCCGTTTCCAACTACGTCCAGTTTCAAGATAGCATCGTAAGCAGCACCAGACTTGAAGAAGGCATCGCTACCTGTTTCACGCATAGTGTTGTCAAAGCTAACAGTAGTTGATACTCCAACTCCGTTGTCAACCTCTACAAAGAATGCTTGACCGCTTCCAATGTGTGCTGGGCTAAGCGAGTTAACCGCTACATAAGTACCTAAGTAAGGTCCACTAGCTTGGAATACATAAGCAGCACCTTGAATACCAGGGTTAGCAGCTGCTACATCTGTCCAGTTAATAGAAGACGGGTAAGGGTTAGCGATCATGTTGAAACCAACGCTACCTGAAGTATTACCAGTAGTATAGGTTAACGTACCTGTAGTTTGACTACCAGTAGCAGCAAATCCAAATAGGTCTGCAACTGTTCCATTAGGAATTACACCAGCATAACCATCAGTAGGATTCAACGAACCACCTGTACGTACACGCCATCCTGCTTGGTTACAAGTTGTAACTACATTTTCAACATAGTCAAACAATCCACCATAAGGCGAAGTAGAACGTAATTCATTTGGATCACATGCAGGTGTAGGAAGTACAAAACTGAAGTTTCCTCCACCATTAATACCTGCAGTGCTGAACTCACCACTCCAATCTCCAATAGATGAGGTAGTAACGTTAGCTCCGATGAAGCTAAATCCATTGTGAGTATTATTTACATAACGCTCTGTTCTTACCAAACCACTGATAGTACCAGGAGTTGCATCAGTAAAGTCATCAATGTAACCAGTACGATCAGCAGTAGACTTAATGGTAGTTGAATTGTTAGAGGTAAATACACCATCTATCAATATCAATCCACCAAAGATAGACTGCGTACCACCACCTATACTAACACCAGCACTATTCTCGATACGAAGATCGAAGAAGTTACTCGAACCAGTTATAGTTTGAGGACCAGAACCATTCATGGTTACATTACCGCTGTTAAGCGTACCACTATTTGCAATATCACCTGCAACTTCTAATGTACCATAGCTAGGAGTACCAGCAAATACACTTGGCGTAAAGTTGATAACACCACCATTGCTAATATCAATTGAGTTAGCAAATACCGTTTGCCCATCCAAGATGTCTGGGTAATTAGGTACGTTAGGCGGAATTGTTACATCAATTACATTGGTAGGTACTGTTCCATTACACCAGTTACCAGCGTTAGTCCAGTCAGTGTTAACTGTTCCTTCCCAGTATCCGTCAGTACAGATGAACTCTTCCACTACAAAATTATCGATTGAGAAATCCTCATCACCACCTGATACAAACGACTCAGCGTAGATGGCAAATTTTACAACTCCTGTATAACCATTCAGTACATACTCAAAGTTTCCATTAAGATCGGCAATTGAGCTACTCGCATCCCAAGTTCTAAGGGCATCACTTTCATTCCAAGTAACACCGTTATCAGTTGAGATCAATAATAGTACTCTATCATCGTTATTAAGGGTAGACTGAACTGTAGAACCAAAGTTAGTATTGGCATGGTCAAATCCTACTTTATAAGTAGTAGTACCCGTTCCTAAATCAATACTTGGGCTGATTAACCATTCATCTCTATCAGTAGTATAAATATTAATCTTAGCAGCACCTGTACTACCTACATTACCCAAACCGTCGTTTGTCCAGAATGATGTAGTACTGCTAGTGAATACCGTAGGATTAGCAACTGGACCAGCAGCTTCACTCCAACAATTTGGAGCAGAACTAGAACTCATAGAAGTAAAGTCTTCTGTATATGGAGGTGTAAATGCTGGACAAGATGTAGTGAAACTGAATGGACCAGCATATGGACTAACGTCACCACCACCACAATCAGAACGAACATATAGGTCGTAATCTGTTTGAGCAGTTAAACCAGTAGCAGTTGCCGTAGCAGTTGCTCCAGTAGTTGAACCACTAGCTTGTACAGGACCAGCAGAACCAGCACCATCCAATACTATAACCCAATCATGGCCTGTAGTTGCACTAGCATCAGGAGTCCATGTAACATCTGCAGTAGTTGCAGTTATTAAACTTGCCCCCAAGCCTGTAGGCTCAAAACAACTTTCAATTAACCAAGTCAATTCAAATGAACCAACATCACCAGGGTTCCATCCACCTTGAACTAAATAAACACGTTGTGTTTGTGCAGTATTATTCAATAGCACTTCAGTAGCTGTATTAGCATCAGTACAATTAGTTTGAGTACCACCAGGGCAAGCATTGCTCGGTAAGTCAAAACCTACATAGGAATACGCATCATATGCTCCATCTGTAGTTATAGTGATCTCCTCACCTACTGCAACATCTAAGTAGAATATCATATTCTCCGAATTCTCTGCTCTTGAGCAGAAAGTAGAGAAGTTAATATCTCCAGCTGTGTAACCAGTTGTGTTAAACGTTGCTGGGCTTGTTTGAGCACTAAGATCAATAGCCGTAGCACAAATATCACCTGGTAGGATGATAAGGTCGATAGGACCTACATACGCGCTATAAACACCTGTACCACATTCTGTACGTAAGTATGCATCGTATGCTGTGTTAAGAGTCATACCTGTTATTGAAGCTGAAGTAGCAGCTGCACTAGCAGTACCACTCAATAACGGAGTAGCACCAGATCCAGCACCATCAGCTACTAATATCCACTCATGACCGGAAACCGCACCTTGTGAAGTAACTGTCCATGATAGATCAGCAGTTGAAGAACCTGTTACCGTTGCTGCGAAACCTAGTGGTGAACCACAATTTGGTATATCCTTGATCTCGAAATTATCGATATGAATATCCAATGTTCCAGTAAAACTAGATGGACTTCTTTCAGAATAGAATGCTAAGAATATACTTGCCTGTGCTGCGTATGCAGTCATATCCGCAATAACACGATCACCGTTGGTGAAAGTATTACCAGCATGGAAGGTAGTAGCAGCACTAAGTCTAGCCCAAGTTGTACCACCATCAGTAGATACCATTACAGCTAATGTGTCTTCGCTGTTAAATGTTCCTACACCTGAACCATTAGCAGTAGTTAATGCAATATCGAATTCTACTTGCTGGTTATCAGCATCAGTGGTAAAGTCAAATTCAGGAGATATTACCCACTCTGTATCAAATCCAGAGATCTGCTGACGAAGTGCACCTGTAGTTCCACTGTTACCAAATCCATCAGTAGTCCAGCCTGAAGTTGTTGTGCTAGTAAAAGTAACACCACTATGATCTTCGAAATCACCATCAGACTCAACCCAACATGGTGAATTTATACCTGAAGCATTGAAATCTTGAGCATAAGGTAAGCTCAATGGAACACAATCAGTAGTTGAACTCAATGGACCTACCCACTCACTAAAGTCACCAGCACCACAATCAGTACGTACATAAGTATCGTAAGCTGTAGCACCTGCTAAGCCAGTTGCTTGACCTGTAGTAGCTAATGCTAATGAACCACTTGCTTGTGCAACACCAGCAGTGCCAGCACCATCAAATACAGTTAAAAATTCGTAACCAGCAGGTGTACCATTAACTGGAGCAGTAAAGCTAAAGTCAATTGTAGTACCAGCTACTGCATCTTCAACTAAACTAGTAGGAGGGAAACAAGAATAAGTCTCCCATATTAAGTCAAATGTTGTAGCACTACCTGTAGAACTATACCTTCCTTGTACTAGATATACACGCTGTGTAGCACCTGTACTATTGTAGTAAGTAGTAGTTCTGTCATCAGTATCCGCACAAGTTAATTGCGTAGCACCTGGACATGTTCCGCCTGGTAGTCCGAAACCAACATAGTGGTAAGAGTCAAATGTACCATCAGTACGTAGCGAAAGCTCTTCACCATCAGCTACATCGATGTAGAATATCACATTAGCAGACTGTGCTGCACGAGTACAACCAGAAGATGCTGTTATAGTAATATCATTAGCAGTAAAACCAGCTGTTGTTCCGCTGTAAGGACTAGTTTGTGCACCTAAGTCTATTGCAGTTGCACAAATGTCACCTTCAAGAATTGTGAAGGCAAATGGTCCTTCCCAAGTACTAGCATTACAGTCAATATTTACATATGCTTCGTAAGCTTGGTTCAACGCAAGCCCACTAACACTAGCTGTACCAACTAAAGCACCAGTAGTACCTGTTGCAAACTCGGCACCAGTACCTGGCGCAAAGCCAGCAGTACCAACTTCCCAAGTATGGGTAGTACCTATACCCACTGTCCAGTTAAGGTCAGCAGTAGATGCACTAGTAGAAGTAGCAGTCAGATCTGTAGGGTCACTACAACTAGGAGCTGGCTCTATAGTTACATCATCAACATATAATACCCATCCATCGGCAACACCAGAAGGTATATGGAAACCAATGAAGTGGTTACCAGAATAAGCAGTTAAGTTAACTGTATACTCTTGGTATGTTGTATGGCCAATAGTTAACAATGGCTGAATTGTGGTAGTGAAGTCAACAGCATCGCTTGAACCACTAGATATCAATATTTCAAACTCATTAGGCTCAAAAGAACTAAAAGTTCTAGTGTAAAATTTCAACACTTCGTTACCTGTAAGGGTAAGTTGCGGAGTAATCAACCAGTCATCATTAGTAGTACCACCGCCATCTGTATCAATAGCAGCTGCTTCAGCACCTGTATTTGACGTTGAACTGTTCAATATCCAAGTATCATTGTTATTTATAGTTCTCCAACAAGCCTCAGTAGTACTTGCGGGCTCAAACGTTTCCGTCCAAGGGAATGCAGTAATAGGAGGACATGGAGTTGAGAATGATACAGGACCTACCCAAGCACTATTATCAACACCACATACCGTACGTACATAAGCGTCATAATCAGTTTGCGCAGTTAATGTACCTACTCCTGTTACCGAAGTACCTGTACCACCTACTAAGCCAGTAGATACTACACCTACACCTTGGCCATTACCTACAGGTACTATTTCCCACTCATAATCAGTAGGTGTACCTGCAACTGGTGCAGTCCAAGAAATATTTGCAGTAGTTGCCGAAGCACCACCAGCAGATACAGCAGTTGGGTCACCACAACTAGGTGCATCATCAATAATGAAATTATCGAAACTTGCATCCAAGTCAGGACTATTAGATCCTGGAGTACGTTCAATGTACAAAGCAAATTTCATTGATGTTTCAGCTGCATAAGTACTAAGATCTGCGGTAACAGTTCCATTAGCTAATGGATTAGATACGTTAAATGTAGTTGCAGCACTTAGTAAATCCCAAGTAGCACCGTTATCTATCGATACCATTATTGCAAAAGTATCTTCAGCACCAAATGTACCCTGTGCAGAGTTATTATATGGCGTAATTGCCATGTCAACCTCTAGTTGTTGAGGATTTGCTGCACTACTTAGGTCAACTGTTGGTGAAACGAACCACTCAACATCACCACCAGTTCCGTATACATTATTATCTAATGCACCAGAACCTGTGTTTGCAAAACCTGCATTAACCCATCCAGCACTTGTAGTACTAGTAAAAGTTACACCAACACCTCTGTCGAAATCACCTTGAGCTTCATTCCAACAATTGGTAGAAACACCAGCGGTGAAGTCTTCTAAATATGGAGGAGTTACAGTTGCACAAGGCGTGGTAAAGCTTACTGGGCCACCCCAAGAAGCATTAAGTGTTGCCGCACATGAAGTACGTACATACACATCATAATCAGTTTCTGCTGTTAAACCTGTAGCTGTTGCCATAGTAGCCGCTGAACCAACAGTACCTGTTGATACAACACCAACACCTTGACCATTACCCGCAGGTACTATTTCATACTCGTAGTCATCTGGAGTACCCGCTAGTGGAGCTGTCCAAGATAAGTCTACAGTAGAACCAGTGGTGGCATTAGCAGTAATAACAGTTGGATCACCACAACTTGGTATGTCATCTATCTCAAAATTGTCCATGTGAATCTGAACAGTATTGGAGGAGCTCGATGGCGTACGCTCAGAATACATTGCAAAACGTATATCTGTTTCAGCTGCAAATGACGTTAGATCAACAGTGATAAACTCATTCAATCCTAATGGATTAGCCGTATTCCAAACATAAGCTGCTGAGAAGAAATCCCATGTAGCACCTGCATCAGTAGATAGCATTAGAGCTACAGTATCGTCCGCGGTAAATGTACCTAAAGCAGTACTGCTTGAATTGGTAAAGCTAGCGTCAAACGTCAATTGTTGAGGATTGGCTGCGCCAGAAAGATCAATAGTTGGCGATATGAACCAATCAACATCGCTACCACTCATTATCTGAGTTACAGCACCTGTAGTACCAACATTTCCAAAACCATCAGTAGCCCATTCACCAAAAGCACTTGTAAAGTTTGCTGAAGTGAATGCTACACCTTGATCGAAGTCACCTTGAGACTCTGTCCAGCAAGAAGCTGTAACACCAGCAGTAAAGTCTTCTAAGTATGGTGGAGCTATAGTAGCACAAGGAGTTGCAAAGCTTATTGGACCTTCCCATTCGCTGTTGTTACCAACACCACAACGAGTACGAACGTAAGCGTCGTAATCAGTTTCAGCAGTTAAACCTACAGCAGTAGCTGAAGTACCAGCTGGGGTACTAGTAGCTTGTGGAGTACCAGCAGAGCCAGCACCGTCAAGTACTATTAAGTACTCATATCCTGTAGGAGTTCCGTTTACTGGAGCTGTCCATGCAAGATCAGCAGTAGTAGCTGAAGCAGCTGTTGCCGTGAAGGCAGTAGGCTCAAAACAGTTAGTTAGTTCCCACTCAAAAGTGAATGTACCTGTAACTGAAGCTGTATATGCACCAAGAGCATAAAACACTCGTTGAGTTACTCCTGTAGTATTTAAATAAACTTGGTCTTGATCGTCTGGAGTATCCACACAATCTAAGAAAGTAGTACCTGGACATACACCAGCAGGTAAACCATGACCGAAGTAGTGTTGAGAGTCAAATGTGTTTGAAGACTGACCCATTGTCACTTGCTCACCATCAGCTACATCAATGTAGAATAAAATGTTGGCAGAATTTTCAACACGCGTACAACCAGCACCTGCAGATATAGAAATATCTAAAGCTCCGTATCCTACAGTAGTTCCGCTGTAAGGGCTTGTTTGACCAGCTAAGTCAATAGCAGTAGCACAAATATCACCTGGTAGAATTTCGAAAGCCACTGGGCCTTCCCATGGGCTATCACCTGAAGAGCAGTTAGTACGCACATAGCCTTCATAAGAAGTACTAAGCGATAAACCAGTAACATTAGCCGTAGTTGCCGCAGCACCTACTGAACCACTCTGTACTGCAGTAGCAGTACCTGGTGTAAAACCAGTTGCACCAACTTCCCATTCATGTCCAGTAAGAGTACCTACTGTACCAAGTGTCCATGATAGATCAGCAGTAGCAGCTCCAGTTACAGCAGCTGACAACGTTGTAGGGTTACCACAACTTGGTATATCTAGTATTTCAAAATTATCAAAACTCACATCTAAGTCAGGTGAGTTAGCACCTGGAGTACGCTCAGCATATATACCAAAGCGCAATTGTGTTTCAGCTGCATAGGCAGTAAGGTCTGCTGTAACTAATCCATTAGTTAATGGGTTAGAAGCGTTGAATGTAGTTGCTGCACTTAAAAGGTCCCATGTAGCACCATCATCAACAGATACCATTATTGCAAATGTATCTTCAGTACCGAAAGTACCTTGTGCTGTACTGTTGTATGGTGTTACAGCCATATCCAACTCAAGTTGCTGCGGATTAGCAGCACCACTAAAGTCAAATGTTGGTGAAATGAACCACTCATCATCAAAACTAGTACCTGTGCCGTACATGTTGTTATCCAATGCACCTGAACCTGAATTTGCAAACCCAGCATTCACCCAGCCTGCAGCTGTAGTGCTTGTAAATGTAACACCTACACCTCGGTCAAAATCACCTTCCGATTCAGTCCAACAAGTAGTTGATGCACCATTGGTAAAATCTTGTGTGTATGGAGGAACCTCCGTAGCACATAGTGTTGTAAATGAAGCTGGACCTGCATAAGTAGTATTCAATGTAGCTGCGCAAGATGTTCTTACATAAACATCGTAATCAGTTAAGGCAGTTAAGCCTGTAGCTGATGCAGTAGTTATAGCTGCAGAACCTGTAGTTCCGGTAGCAACCACACCAACGCCTGGTGCATTACCCGTAGGTACTACTTGCCATTCGTAATCATCTGGCGTACCAACAGCTGCTGTCCAGCTAATGTCTGCAGTTGATCCACTTGTAGCAGTAGCCGCTAAGCCTGTAGGGTCACCACAAGCTGGTACTTCATCAACTACAACATTATCAATGTGTATTTCGAAAGAACCACCAGTGCTTGACTCTACATAGAACGCTAGTTTAACAAGACCAGTATAACCAGTAAGGTCCACAATAGCTTGTGTACCTGTATTTGAAATTGGAGTAGTATTATCATAAACTGCTAACTCATTAGTACTTTGCCAAGTAACACCATTATTAGTTGAGATGATAACGCTGAATTTATCATCAGCACCCATAGTAACAGAACCAGTACCAAATGAACTTGTGAAAGCAAGGTCAAACTCTAATTGATAGTCGGTAGCACCTGCTCCTAAATCAATAGTAGGGCTAATCAACCACTCATCGTGACCAAAATCTCCCCAGTTAACACGTGCACCTCTACCATTACCAACAACGTTAGCAAAGTCATCGCCAATCCAATCAGAAGTAGTTGTACTTGTAAATACTGTAGGGTTGGCAAGTAATCCAGCAGCTTCTTCCCAGCAATTTGGGGCATAAGAAGCAAAAGCCTCTAAGTATGGAGGCGTAAAATTAGGACAAGCCGTAGTAAAGCTATATGGTCCGTCGTAGTTACTAAAGTCGCTACCGCCACAATCAGTACGTACATAAGCATCGTAATCAGTTGCAGCAGTTAAGCTACCAGCAGTTGCCGTAACAGTAGGGGCAGCAACGCTACCACTAGATACTACACCTACACCTTGACCATTACCATCAGGAACTATTTCCCATTCGTAGTTTGTTGGTACACCAAGAGTTGGTGCCGTCCAGCTTAGATCAACTGATGTAGTTGTTGGTGCTGCTCCTGTTAAGCCTGTAGGTTGAAAACAGGTAGGAGGAGAGAAACGATATATCTGCCCATTAGCAGGTTTAGTTGATATGGTAGTTGTTTCTGAGGTTGAACTTGCAGTTGGAGCTGCAGAAACATCATCTAAAGACAGATAATTGCCCGATCCTGTAGCTGCTGCTGTAATACCAATAGATGCAGAAGCAATAACTGGAGGATTACCTGCATCGTCGTAAATAAACTCAATTACATTTGTTGTTTCATATAATTTCACTTGAAATGAAACAACCGGACTAGTAGAGCTGTATCTCCATTCCCAGTTTAACCATTCCATGGTGAGCACTTGATTTGGCGATGTTCCCGTTACTATGTAACTAGCCTGACTACCACCAGTAGCTCGTCCATCAAGGTCATCCCATAGTGGGGCTAACAATGGTCTAATCGCGGTACTACTGAAGTCTAGATCATTCCCAGTTGTACTTGAGGTAGATGTGTTGAAACTCATCCATCCATTAGAAGAAACTACAACGTCGGTGTAATCAACACCATCATAGTTAAAGGTAAACCCTATGGGAATAGAGGTTGCAATGTCATCAGCTTCAATAGCATCAACATCAGTACCACCCGATACTGCTGTGTAGGTACCAGAAACGGCACTAAATTGATAGGCTGAGACTTGTGAATAGAGCCACGTGGGCACAAAGATAAGTAGGGCTAGTGCCCAGATTAATAGACGGCGCTTCATCATATTATAGTTTGATTATGAAATTTTGAGATTGAAATTTATAAGCTAATAGCTTGAAAATGAGATTATTGTGAGTGTTGTTTTCCAAAGTTGTTGTCGTTCTTACGGCGCAGATATATCCACACCATAAGTGTTAATAGCACACCAAGTTAAATGGACTATATGAAACTGTCAAGCTTTGATAACATTTAATTGACCGTTAGTAGTTGAAAATTTAACGATCAAAGCAAGTAAAAACACCTACGAAAGTCATAGTAGCGACAATACTATAAACTAATGTTTTATAGGTATTTCGATAATAAAAAACCCGAAACTATAGTTTTAAAGGGTGTTCTAGCGATCTACCCTAGTACAGTTAAGATAATCTAGAATATGATCTGAGCCATAAGCCGTAGATGGTGTTTGGAAACCAAAAAAAAGTTCGCCAGCAATGATTTTTTTTGAAATACCTATTGCAGTCCGAGCTGTCAAAGTGTATCCTTCAGGGGTGCTTAGGGTTGAAATCACTTCTTGCCCCCTATCGTTAGTAGCTTTACCCCAAAAGAAGCTCTTAGAAGCAGCTCTGCGTTTATCTGAAGGGCCAGCAGGTCGTTTATCCACTTGTTTCAAAAGAAAGTTCTTTACCCACTTATTGCGAAGCAGCCAGCCTAGACTATTACCCCGCTTCAAATTCTTTAACAAGGCTGGAGTTACACCCATGGTTACCTCAATATTAGGTATACCTGTGCTTCTGTAAGCAGACGAAATATCTCCCCATGAAATGGTAGCGGTAGTATGTTGTAGTTCTCCAAAGTCAATTTCTTTTACATGCCAAGCATTAGGCACATCTACTAGCTTACCATTTTGGCGCACCTTACTTGGGTAGCCCATGTTCTCTATAGCTGTTTTGGTAGTACCTCTTGATAGTCCACCACCCAAGCCAGCAAAGGCTAGCTCTAAATTAGTAGCATCGGGTAACCTCTTCTTTAAATGAGCTGCTAAGCAATCGGAAGGCACTACGTCAAAACCTGCACCTGGCAATATCATTACACCAGCTTGCTTTGCCTCTTCATCAAATGCTTGAAGCAATTCAAAGACTTGGTACTCGCCTGTTATATCTATGTAGTGCGTTTTAGTTTTTATACAGGCCTTGGCCATTAGCTCAGCCGTATGTATAAATGGTCCGCCACAATGGATAACTAGCTCTACTTGCTCTAGTAACTTTTCCAGCTTACCCAGCTCATCCATACTTATGGTATGATAGTCTAGCTTATGCTTATTTGCTTGGGCTTTCAGCTTTGCTTCATTTCTGCCGCTTAGTATTGGCTGTATTCCATTTGCCAATGCTTCTTGTACAATTAGCTCACCCGTGTATCCGTACGATCCATAAACCAAAACTCCTTTCATCATTCTATAATTTGATAGCTGAACCGAATAAACTCGTCCAACTAATTAGATCTACTCTTTATTATCACAATACTTCTCCAATACCTCATTGGCCAATGTAGAGCCTAGTTCTTGTGCTTTACTCCAATCGGCACAAGCATTTCTATCTTGCTTTAGCAGGTAATAAGCATTTCCCCTTTCATAATAGGCATCATAAGCTTTTGGTTCTAACGCTATTACTTTACTTGCCGCATCAACAGCTTCTTGATACTCCTCTACGTCCACTAAAAGTGTCATTAGGTTAAACCAAGCATTCGAATAATTAGAATCTACCTCTAGCGCTACATAATAGTCTTCTATCGCACCTTCGGTATCGTCCATCTCATTTCTAAGTATTGCTCTGTTGTATAAGCCTATAATGTCATTAGGTAAACGAGCAATAAGAGAATCATAATCCACCAATGCACCTTTAAGATCACCCATCCTCTTTTTTATCAATGCCCTTGATAGATAGATATTCAAGGAACTATCTATAGAAAATGCCCAATTAAGATCTGTAAGTGCAGGCGAAAGTCTATCCTGCATTTCGTAGGTATACGACCGCTCTATTATGGCCTCTACGTATCCGCTATCTAATGTTATGGCTTTGCTAAGGTCAGCCTCCGCTTTTGGAAATAGTTCGAGCATATTGAGTTGTACGCCACGCTCGTGATACAACTCCTTATCGTTGGGAGCCCATTCTATCGCTTTACTAATATCAGCCACGGCTTTTGCATGCTCGCCCAAAATGGAATAGCATTGCGCTCTATTGAAATAGGCATTCACCCGCTCTGGATCTTCCTTTATAGCAGCTGTAAAAAGTGTTATCGCATCAGCATGGTCACCAGCTTCAAAACTGGCTACTGCTTTATCAAAAGCATCTTCCTCTCTCTCTTGACCATAAGAGCAGAATGCAAAAGCACAAAATAGTAAACAGAAAAAGTAACGCATCAACATGGCTTTACACTAAAGTACAACAGGCACTAGACTGCTACTAACGAAGATAAACACATGAAATGATGAAGCTGTATAGCCTGCCCAACGTTTAGAACTTTTGCCTAGCTACATCTACTTCTTGCCAAAGCGGCTTATTGTGAAACAACTCCTCTACGAGTTGATCAGCAAAAAACGGACTGAGTGAAATACCCTTTGTGCCGAAGCCATTAAAAACAACCAACTGATGATGTTCAGGGTGATGCCCTATAATGGGTCGCCTATCTTTACTATTGGGGCGAATAGCTGCTTTGTGTTCTACCACGGTATAGGGCACTTTCAAAAACTGATCGAGCTTTTTAGTTAGCTCGTCATACTTTTCTTGTGTAGGTAGTGCATCATCCAACTTCCAACTATTGGTAGAACCTACATAGAACAAGCCATTTTCTACGTGCATTACAAAAATGCCTTTCTTCCAAATATTAGCCCTGTCCATTTCAGGAGCTTCTATAATAAGGGCTTCGCCTTTTGCTACATTTAAGGTTATGCTCTTAAACCAGGGATTCTGGTCTACCGCAGGGCCTTCGGCAAACACAATGTACTTGGCTTTATACTCCTTATATATAGTATGTGTGTCTGTAAACTGAATGGCGGCACTGTCAAACAAGTCTTCGCTTAAAAACCCCTTCTCTTTAAGCCACTCTCTATGAGCTTCTATTAATTGAGGGCAATTGACTTGATATACACCTTTGGTGAGCACTCCTCCCCTTTCGTTGGCAATGAATTGTTGGTCTGCCCACTCTTTTGGAACTGGCTCAACATATTCCAGCATCTCAAGGTCGTCCTTCTTTTCTTCGTACCAGTTAGCATCTTCAGGATTACTGAAGTAACGGAAAAACGGTTTTTGAAATAGAACGGTGATGCCCAATAACTCTTGTAGCTCTTCGTAATGTTTCGCTCCAAAAGGGATGAACTCCTCTACCATCCAGGCTCGGTTCATCTTCTTTCCCGTTATGGGATTCATAATACCACCTGCCACTCGTGAAGACGAGCTCTCCTTCTTCTTATCGAATACTCGAACGGTGTAGCCCTTCTTTAATAAAGTAGCAGATAAGTTTGTACCAGCTATACCATGCCCAACTACGAGCACATCAACTTCGGTCATCTTATTTAAAGCTATTGGGGTAGCCCTTGCTTTCGGTAGAAGAAACCATGTCGTCTACTTTGGCGGTAAGTTCTTCTTTATAAGTAGCTAGTTTTTCAGCTAGACTTGGGTTAGCGGTGGCTAATATTTGTACGGCAAGCAATCCAGCATTTTTCGCGCCATTAAGGGCAACGGTAGCAACGGGTACGCCACCTGGCATTTGCAGAATACTTAATACCGAATCCCAACCATCAATAGAGTTAGACGACTTAACGGGAACACCTATAACGGGCAATATGGTATACGAAGCCAACATACCTGGTAGATGTGCTGCACCACCTGCGCCTGCAATAATGGTTTTAATACCTCTAGCAGCAGCCGTTTTTCCATAGTCGGCCATTCGGTCGGGGGTGCGGTGGGCGGATACTATGGTCAGTTCGTAGTCTATACCAAAGTCTTTCAACACATTGGCAGCTGCTTCCATTACGGGAAGATCACTTTCGCTACCCATTACAATTCCTACCAATGGCTTACTCATGGCTAATGACTTTTAAGGTTTCTTTTACTTCGCGGGCTATGGCCTTTGCTTTGTCTAGGTCTTTATTAACTACCGTTACATGCCCCATTTTCCGGAAGGGCTTGGTAATCTTCTTACCATATAAATGTAGGCTCACCCCTGGCATAGCTAATATCCCTTCCAATCCTTCGTAAGTGGAAACACCTTTATAGCCATCTGCTCCCAACACATTTACCATTACGGCTGGTGTTTTAACAGCAGTATCGCCAAGTGGCATGCCCAATATAGCACGAAGTTGCTGCTCAAATTGAGAAACGATATTTCCCTCTATAGTATGATGACCGCTGTTATGAGTTCGCGGAGCTACTTCATTAACAAGTATAGTTCCGTCTTTGGTCAAAAACATTTCTACCGCCAACAAGCCTACTATACCAAATGCCTCAGCAGTTCGCATGGCTATTTCTTCCGCTTCTTTTTGTAATGCTTCTGATAAAGAAGAAGGCGAGAATAAGAACTCTACCAAATTCGCTTCTGGGTGAAATTCCAATTCCACTACAGGGAAGGTCTTCATTTGACCCTTTGTGTTTCTAGCAACTATAACGGAGATCTCTTTGTCAAAATCGACTAGCTTTTCTATTAAGCTAGGTTGCTCAAATGCTTTATCCAAGTCATCCAATGTATTAATGCGCTGTACCCCTCGCCCATCGTAACCATCCTTCCGTAGCTTTTGGAATACGGGCAAGAAATCTTCATGCTCCATTATCTGCCCTTTGCTGTCCACCATTTTGAAATCAGCGGTTGGGATGTTGTTCTCTACATAGAAACGTTTCTGTAAACCTTTGTCTTGAATGGTACGAATAACCGATGGCTGCGGAAATACGGGAACACCTTCAGCTTCCAATCGCTCTAGGGCATCTACATTTACCTTCTCTATTTCGATGGTGAGTATATCTACCTTTTTACCGAACTGGTAAACAGTCTCTTCATCTTGTAGATCGCCAATGTGGAATTCAGCAGCTAGGTCTTTGCAGGGTGCGTTTACATCGGGGTCTATCACTACGCAGGCTATGTTAAAGTCCATGGCCGATTGCAGCAGCATTTTGCCCAGCTGTCCGCCACCTAATATACCCAGCCTAATATCCGTCTTCCAGAGCATAGTTCGCTTTGCCTCAAAACTACGAAAGAAATATGTGCGAGGCTATCTAGTCTCCCTTGAATTTATCGATGCTGCGGCGGTCGCGCTTAGTAGGTCGCCCATCTCCCTTAGCCCGTGCTGCTGCTTGGTGAAAAGCACTCATCAACTCATGACTTTCAGGTGGTGGTGGGCTAAGGTCTTCGTAGCATTTCTGCGCCAGTTCGGCACCTACCCGTTTCTCAATTACCTTCAGTACTTTATAAATATGGTCGAGCTTATTCTTCTTGAAAGAAATACTAGTACCCTCTTCTACCTGATAACTGGCCTTTATACTCTTCCCCTCCACTTTCACCTTCCCCGACGAGCAGGCATTGGTAGCCATAGTTCGGGTTTTATAAGCCCTAACGGCCCACAGCCACTTATCAATACGGGTTTTGCTTGGCATGTGGTGAAGATAAGTACTTAGTAGATAGTATGTAGTAGATAGACAATGGTAGCTGGGTGTAAACCGTGTAAACTAGGTTTACATGGTTTACACCCATTTACACCCTAGCCGCTTATGTCATCCTGAAGTCCTTTCAGGATCTGGCGTAAGAAAGACGTGCGGAACGTGATGTGCCCACGCATGATACTGAAACAAATTTAAGAGGATATAACCTTACAGTACCTAGTCTTTGACTAGCGTAAACATAAAATGAAAATTAGTCACTCCTAACCCATCTTTTAAAACTTCTAAAAGAGTGGTGGTCTGAATTCGAAAGCCAGTATCTAATGCCTCTCGAAGAGAAGTGTTACCTACATCAGTGGGATAATAAACTTGCTCCGACGGTATCAAGGTATTCCCCAATCCATCATC
>CAYGTK010000069.1:16113-17841 GCA_964352775.1 uncultured Chitinophagaceae bacterium | reverse complement strand
CGTATAGGTTTAAGGTGAGGTCGTCATTGTTCTGACAGCCGTTGGCGTCTGTTACTGTTACCGTGTACGTGCCCGCTGTACTGATAGTGATGCTATCTGTTGTCGCTCCTGTACTCCAGCTATAGCTCGTGTAACCTGACTCGCCGATGGTGATGCTATCGCCTGTGCAGATACTTTGGTTTGCTCCTAGGTCTGGATTAGGTAGGGTGAAAAGATCTAGGTCTAGATCATCAGTATATTGACAACCTGAACTATCGGTTACTGAAACACTATAGTTCCCTAGCGCACTCACAAATATGCTATCACTAGTTTTCCCTGTATTCCAGTTATAATTCAAATAACCTGATAGTCCTATCTTAATACTATCACCGGGGCAAACAGTAATATCTGGCCCCAATATACTAGCTGGTAGAGTATTAATACTTATAGTTATAGTATCGCTGTTGCGACATCCAAAACTATCTGAAACTGATAGGATATAAGTACCTGAGGAATCAATAGTAATGATAGTATCGGTGTCTCCTGTTGACCAACTATAAAAAGGATAACCAGAAGCACTCAACTCTATTTGACCACCATAGCAAGTACTGGTATCGTTACCCAGATCAACTACAGGTGGGTAGGTAAAAGGTATATAAATAGCACCGCCACTAGAACAGCCATTTCCATCAGTAACGGTAACCCCATAAAATCCAGTTTCGAATACTTGAATAGACGTACCCGTGCTACTATCACTCCATAAGTAATTGCCAGGTGTAAACCCCATGTACACTTGTGTATCGCCAACACAAGAAGTAGTATCTCCAATATTAAAAACGATCAAGTCTGGTACGGTATCAGTAAATATGGTCATGGTATCTGTTACCATACACCAATTACTATCAAAAGCTTCTACCCATACATCGCCGCCCCAAAAGGCGTATGCAAAGCTATCGCTACCGCCAATAGACCAGCTATAAAAAGGAAAACCAGAGGCTTCAAGATATACAGGATCGCCATCACAAACAGTAGTATCTGGACCTATATCTAAGCTACCTAAAGCTATAGTAGATAGTATGATAGTGTCCTGAGAGGTGCAGTTCAAACTATCAAATACCTTCACGATATAAGTTCCTTCATCGGCTGGTAGCTGAACGGTTATCTTAGAAGTATTGCTGCCATTACTCCAACTGTACATAGCGTGATCGCCAGCATAAAGGGTCAAACTATCGCCTGGGCAAAAAGATTCATCAGGGCCAAGGTAAACAAATGGAAGATCTATAAAATCGACCTTAATATCATCGCTGGCAGAGCAACCTAAGGAATCATAAGTCCAAAGGGTGTAGGTTCCAGGGCCATTTATAGTGGTTGAAGGTGTAGTATCACCATTACTCCACTGATAGTTACTAAGGCCACTCATTTCAATATAGAAAGGATCCCAACCACAGAGAGTGGTATCATTACCAAGATCAACTATCGGCAGCGAATTAAATGCAACCGTAATAGTATCCCTATTTACACAACCAAAGCTATCGGTTATTGAAAGTGAATAAGTATCAGTATTAAAAACCTGAATACTACTATCTGTGCTTCCAGTGCTCCAAAGAATGCTTGGATAGTTAGGAACGGTAAGTTCCAAAGTATCTCCTACACAAAACCCAATATCTCCACCAAGAGATAAAAAGGGAGTAGGAACAACTTGCAGAAATATGTTATCACTAGCTCTACATCCATTTACGTTAGTTACGG
>CAYGTK010000069.1:0-16103 GCA_964352775.1 uncultured Chitinophagaceae bacterium | reverse complement strand
TGGTAATTGAAATAGCACTATCCGTTTCACCTGTGCTCCATTCATAATTGGAGTAACCAGAAAGAGAAATAATTATTGAATCGCTTTGGCAAATGATAGTATCGTCACCTAGATCTACGGTTGGAAGAGTAAATTCAGATACCTCTACACTATCTGAAGCTACACAACCTAAACTATCTTTAACTGTAACGGTGTAAAGACCACCCCCCACCAAAATAGAAGATGTAGTTTCAGAAGTACTCCAAGATATTGAGGTAAAACTGTCTACAACCAACATTGCTAGATCGCCTGCGCATATTGAAACATCACTTCCAAGGTCTATACTCTGTGTACTAGCTATAATATTAACCTCATCGGTATAATCACAAGCTCTAATATCAGTAACTGTTACTGTATAAGTATTTCCAGCATAGCCAATTATAGCATTAGACACTCTTCCATCACTCCAGATATAATCCTGAAATGTATTTAGCACTCCAATTTTTAAGGAGTCGCCTGAGCATATTGCCGTATCACCACTAATATTTAATTGGGGAGCTTCAAACTCACGTTCTGTTCCCAAAACATAAAAAGAAGAAGGATCTTGTTGATTATTAAACTCTGTTTCTACCCATCCTTGTGAAAGAATAGTTTGTGAGACCCTGAACTCATCAAGTATTCCATCAAAATAAGCTGAAGTACCATCATCTTGGCTAGCTATTGCTCCATTTACTGATAAAGTATTATCACTCTTTCTACTGAAATAATTTACTGAACTACCGCCAGCGATAACTAATGGCTGTCCATTCAGATAAAATGCTACTGAATCATTGGCAACATCCACTACCGCAGCTAGGTACTGCCATCTTCCTAAAGAAAGAGCAGAAGTGGCCGTTTTATAAACTAGCAGACCTGTTGAATCAGGCATGCGGCAACCTATTTCAGGAATACCTGCACTACTCACCTCAAACTGAACCCTTGAAAGAATGCTTGGTGTTGACGCTTGGATACCTAATGCCAATAAATAATTATTTGCAGAAAAACTTTCTGGCCGTAGCCAAGTACTAATTGTAAACTGGCTTACATCTTGAAAAAGTGATAAGCTATCACCAAGGTCTAACCAATCGCTATCATCTCTTTCAAAGTCCATACCACCTGAAATAACTGCTGAAGTAGATGATGGTCCATTTAATGAACCAGAGTAGCCATTACCTGAAGCATCATTAGCTGACCTATTTAAATGCCAAACACTTTCATACCTACCCTGCCAGACTGCTGAAGTAGATAAGTTGGTAGCTATATCCTCATTTCCATAGGCCATGTAAATAGTTGCACCCGTATTTGGTGATAAGCTCGGTATAGTTACCCAAACCGTTATTTCGCCATTGCTAGAATCATACGCCTCTAGCTCATATGGTAAACGCTCTAAGTCTGTATTGTAAAAAAGTATATCGTAACCATTAGCATTGGTCACTTTTCCAGCTGAAAAAGCTAGGTTGGAATCAATATGGTTGATCAATAAAGGAAAACTTTGTAGATCATCAGACCCACTAACTAATGTTGGGTCTACTTTTAGCGACCTCCAATACCTCATATCGCACAATAGCGTATCTCCGCTAATACTACTTGGCAATGCTTTTACAGTAATGGTATCACCGTAAACTTCCCCTGCCCTATCAACGGCAATAACCGAGTATTCCCCTGGTTCAGTAACTAAAAGCTCTGTTCCAGATGTTCCATCATTCCAGAAGTAGCTGTTGAAAGTAGAATCAACTCGTAGTAAAATACTGTCTCCCGTTGCCAGTACTTTGTCACCACCGAGGTCTACAGTACTGACTATTACATTATCAAAACCATAGCGTTCGTTACCACCAGTAGCTATCTGCATTTTAACCCGAACCTGTAAGCTAGTTCCAACTAAAGCGCTAGCAAATGCATTTACTGTTAATGAAAAATCATCGTTCTGAACACCAAAGGTCAAATTAGTCCAAGCTCCTCCATCTACTCTGTACTGAGCAATAATAGAGTCTGCTGGGTCCATATTCCCAGAAACCTGAAACAGATCTGTAGTTAACAAAACTTTATCGTAACCCTCTATATCAATGGTATCACTTAGCCAATAAGCATACCCCCTAAGATCTCTACCTTCAAAATGGTTAGAGCGTATTTCGAAATAGTTATTACTATTCTGATAATTAGTGTTAGAAATATCTATACTCCACTGAGTAGAAGAGGTAGTTCCATCAGCCAAATCAAATGTCTCTGCCCAAATACTTTGTGCAGAAAGTTCTCTTCCTCCAAAAAAAAGTAGTGATAGTACCCAGAAAAGGGTCAAAAAGTGTTTTGTTGTGTGTGCCTGCATGGGTTGTAGACCTATATTGGTCAATTCTGGTTTTCCAGCTAAACCCCGCTATCACACTCCTCTAAACCGATCCACCACGGCTAGGGTGTTGCCGTAGCTTCTTATACGGCATTGATCAATTGTAGTTTCACGAAATAGAACAAAAGCGAACATCACCTTTACTTTATCCCTATCTTTAGGGTATATGTTCGTCAACTTCTTCTATCAACTTAAAGAAGCAGGAATACCTGTTAGCCTTCACGAATTGCTTACGCTTTTAGAGAGCCTAGACAAAGAGATAGTAGGGTATAATACTGATGACTTTTATTTTTTAAGCCGCAGTATATTCGTTAAGCACGAAAATCAACTCGACCGATTCGATAAGCTTTTCGGACATTATTTCAAGGGCATGGAGTACATTCCTGATGAAATATTCAAAAACATACCCGACGAATGGCTTCGCAAAAACTTCACTAGAAATTTTAGTGAAGAAGAAAAGCGAATGATAGAGGCCATGGGGGGGGTAGATGCCCTGTGGAAGCGCTTTGAAGAATTACTTCAAGAACAAAAAGAACGCCACGAAGGTGGAAACAAATGGATAGGCACGGGTGGCACATCACCCTTTGGAGCCAATGGATATAACCCAGAGGGCTATAGGGTAGGGCAAGAAAAAAGCCGAAACCGAAGTGCTGTAAAAGTTTGGGACAAGCGCGAGTTTGCCAACTTAGCAGAAGATGTAGAGCTAGACACCAGAAACCTGAAGCTAGCCCTAAAACGACTACGCACCTTCACCCGCGAGGGTATAGCAGATGAACTAGACCTAGATGATACTATAGACAGCACTTCTAGAAACGCTGGCTATTTAGATATTAAAATGGTACCCAGTAAACGAAATAGGGTTAAAGTGTTAATGCTATTTGATATTGGCGGAAGTATGGATGACCATGTGGAGACTTGCGAAAAGCTCTTTTCAGCAGCTAAGCACGAGTTCAAACATCTGGAGTATTATTACTTTCATAATTGCATTTACGAAAGTGTTTGGAAAGACAACCGAATGCGCTGGAGCGAACGAATACCTACATTAGAATTACTCCATAAATACGACCGAAACTATAAAGTGATATTTGTAGGCGATGCAGCTATGTCTCCTTACGAACTGGTAAGTGCAGGGGGTAGTGTTGAGCATTATAATGATGAGCCAGGCCTAGGTTGGTTAAATAAGTTCAAAGAACAATACCCCTATTTAAGTTGGATAAACCCCAACCCTACCCGATCGTGGAATTACTTTGAAAGCACGAAAATATTGCGAGAATTCTTAGAAGAGCGTATGTTCCCCATGACCATTGAGGGACTTACCAAAACCATGAAAAGTTTGAAGGATAAAAAGGTGACCTATTCGCTTAGTGATGCCTCACCATTCGGGTAAGCAGCGATCGTCCTATATTTGTTTTCATGAAGAATCACCAGGCAAAACTGCTCGCAGTTATTTCCTTCCTTCTTTTCATAGTTCTCCGACTTTGGTTTTTGTTTCAAACTGATGAAGCCTATTGTTTTGGCTACGATGAGCCCGGACGGATCGGACAAGCATTCTATTGGTATTTACACCCCAACCATATACCTGGTGAACTTGTATGGCTTCCACTACATCATATACTACTCACTACTTTTTTCCCGCTTTTTGCAGATAAGTTCTTAGCTGCCCGCTTAGTTACCTTGCTCTTCAGCATTGGTGGTGCCATACTATTATTCAGTTGGACTAAGCGTATATCAGGAATAATAGCTGCTGCAGTTGCTGTTCTTATTCTAGCTGTTATTCCATTGCATTTGGAGTATTCCATTCGAGCTATGAGCGAAATACCTTTCCTATTCTTTTTGCTGCTCGCCCTTTTGAGTACCACAGAGTTAATACGAGGCAGGTCGAGTTACTGGTTTTTCCCACTAATATTGTCTTTATGGGGCACCAACCTAATAAGGTACGAAGGTTGGGTATGGACCGCTATCATTAGTTTGATCTTACTTACCCAGTATCAAAATAAATGGAAGGTTATACTGGCTGGATTACCAACAGTGGTTCCTATTCTAGCTTATGTATTCTTTAGCCTGTTATTTTATGCCGCTCCCTTTTGGGGTTTAAATGACAACCTTAGGGTTGTAGATGCTGCAAATTCTACTGGAACTTCAACTACCTCGGCAATTCAATTCTTAGAAACTAACACACTACTGTGGTGGCCCGCATTATTACTACTATTAGGCCTTACAGTAGCCGAATTAATGCGAACAAAGTACAAGCCCATTTTCGTAGGCGTCCTTTTTTTCATTATTCTCCAGTTAGTATTAGCCCTAGCTGGTAAGGTCATGTTTCACTGGCGGTTCTTTATGTTAGACCTTGTATTACTTCTACCATTAGCTGCATCCAGCATTATATCCATAAAGCAATTAAAATGGAAGGCACTAATAGTTATACTAATATTTATGCCAGGAGCTTACCAAACGATCAATATAGGTTATTCATGGACTAAGCCAAACACAGCGCTAGGGTTTCACGAAAGCGCCAAAACGATTGCTTCGAAAGATCTTGATGGGCTAAAAGTTTTGAACGATGTAGACCAGGTTTGTCAAGGTAATTGGGGTATATGGGCAGGCTTACCTTATGGCAAAGGCTACCCCGTTGTACTTGAGAATGAATCTCCAATATCTGAAAATTGGCTCTGGGAACAATATGATACTACTATCTTAAAGAGACAAGTGCAGAGCAATTGTTACAAATATTTTGCCTTTAAAAAGGGTGACTATCTGCATCAAGTAATAACTAGTAAATGGGGAAGAAAGAGAATTGCCAGTTATGGTGCTGAATTCAAACCAGTATTTAACCAAAAAAACTACGGGATAGTAGAAGTAGTATATCAAGATACCTCAGAGATAAGATTTGTAAAAAAGTACCTTCACCTATATGACCATCAGCCACTTGATAGTAACATCGTATTTAGGGAGTTTAGCGAGCCCGAAGCTATAGCTGAGGCACCCTGGTTGAATCTATTTGCACTAGGGTTTTTAACTATAAATGGCCCATTCAATGGTATGGATGAAGAAACTACAGCACTTCTATTTGACTATTTAGAAAAAGAATACCCTAATTTTCATTTCCCGAAAGATGCTGTGGGAGATGAGGGTTTACTGAACGCTTTGCGTACTTGGAGTAATAATTACCCTGAAGAAGGAAAGAAAGCCGTTGCCAAATATCGCTTAGCTTACGAAAAGTGGAAAACTAAGGAATAATTAGTCGGGCCTTACTCGCTAGAAATAGGTTCCAACTGCTCATCCATCACCCGCTTAATAGTACCCTCAATGAATATCTTCTCCCAACGACCGTACTTGTACACGCCCATTTTGAATTCGTAGTTATCAGGGTCTTTATATATCCAGGCATCGGTTACCAATAGCTTAGTACCATTCTCGTAAGGGTAAAAATATTCGTAGTAAATATTGCTGCCTTGCACATATACCCTTCCTTCGCTACTATTTCCGAACACATCAAATTCCCAGAAACGCATTTTCTTTTGTTCTTTATCCCAGAAGCGAATGCCTTCGTTTCGTGGGCCATAGTTCATTTCATCGTAGTTAGTACCGTAGGTAAGTACTCGTATCAACTTTTTCTCCAATCCATACTGGAAGCTACATTCTTGTGTAAAGCCCATACCCATGTTCCACCTGCCGTTTATCATCCAGCGCTTACCTATCAAGTTCTCAAAAGCCTTGAACGTTTTATCTTTTTCCACATCATTTGCAGGTTCGGGTAACCATGCTGTGCAAAGCAAGAAAAGGGGTAAAAGAAAAATTATCCGTTTCATAACTAACGAAAGTAGCGTATTAGGTATCAATTACGAGTAGCAACTATCAACTGATAGTTGAAAACCTTACCTGGTTTTACAACGACTGAGCTAAGTATTCCAAAGCCTGCTCTAGCTAATAACTCCTCATACTCCTCCGCATTATATTGATGGGGGTGTAATGCATCGCCAGGAACAGATCGAAATAGGTGTTTGAGTAGTTCAGATCTATGACTATCAGTAGAGAGTACAAGTTTTCCTTTTGGCTTTAGAAACTTGTATAACTGACTAATACTTTTCTCAATATCACTAACATGATTGATAGCGTTCATGCAGAAAATGACATCATATTTCATTTCATACAATTCTACCTCCTCTAAAGCCTTGTTGGTAAAGTTTACCCAAGGATAGGAGTAACGATCAAAATGATGAAGCCTATCGTATTTCGTCAATAAAGGATCTACAGCATCAACTTGATATTGATCAAGCACCATAAAAACACCAGCTGGTCCGCATCCCGCATCAAGCAAGTTCATATTATCTGCTAACGAAACTTGATCCTGAATAGAGTTTAACAGTTTATTCCAATACTTCCGCTTCCAACTCAAATACTCTTCAACATCTTGCCCGGCCAAGTATCTTTTCCACCAGCGGATCTCTAACCACTGCGCTATTTTCCATCTTGCCGAAACATGCATCTTCAAATTTAACTGATCCTTTTAGGTAGAAGCATGTTAGTCCATATATCTTTGTAGCATGAAGGCAGGTATTTACCTTTTAATATTCCCCAAAACCAATATTCGGAGCGAATTGGTTTCGTTCGATGTCTCGCTTCTCAATTATCTGGGAGAGGAGATGAACTACGAAGCTAGCCTGTCATTTAGAGGAGAAACTGCTTTTGAGACCAAGGGAGAATTAGAAGATAATAGCTTCACAGATATTGCAAACCTTCTTCTAGATCAATTGAACGATAGTGTGAGTATAGATGTAAGCACCACATTCAAGATAGATGGTTGGCGAACTGATGCAAGCAAAATCATCAAACTCCGTCCAAAACTGGCAATTAAAAAGCCTGAGTTCTGCGAGGCTGTGGATGCAAAGGCACATATTTTTCCGTGTTATATAGTTGGCGAGGAACCAAGCAAACCAGAACCTATCCCTTCAAAACTAAGAGGCAAAATACTTAGACCAGTTGATGCCCCAAAACCTGACCGCAATTACATTTGGGAAGTAAATGACCGTATAGATCTGCACATAGAAAAATTAGTAGATGACCCTACAGGGATTACTAATGGTGAGATAGTTGACATTCAACTTCGCACTTTGGAACAACACATTGAACGAGCCATAGCTCACAATTTACCAAGGCTTTTAGTCATACATGGCCAAGGTCGCGGTGTACTCAAAGCGCGTGTACATGATTTTTGTCGGCAGCACCCTATGGTTCATCACTATGAACTAGCATCTCCCTGGGTATATGGCGAAGGTATAACGGAAGTTACCTTTTAACTAGCACCTACTTCAATTGGCTCAGTTACCTTTTCAGCTCCCTTAACATCCACAATTGGTTCTCGACTAGTTACCTCATCAAATGTTTCATCATATTTGGCGTGGAGAGTTCCGCCTATTCTATCCCAAATATTGAAATATAGCCCATAGTTAGCATTGAAGTACTTATGGTGCATATTGTGATGTGTAGGTACATTGTGCCAAAACAGAATACTTCTAGTAAAACCTTTAGGCAGCAACTCAATACTCAAATGCCCCAATACATTATACAGCAAGCTTATTAGCACGGTAACAACTAACGCTTTAATATGAATTGGAATTAAGAGAATTGCCATAGGAAAAAATAGGCCCTGAACAACTGCTTCAGAAGGATGGAAAGAAAAAGCTGCCCACGGCGATGGGTTAGTTGACTTGTGGTGAACCAGATGCACATGCTTAAATATTTTTGGATGATGCATTAAGCGATGTGTCCAATAAAAATAGAAGTCATGCAGAAATAAAAATAGAACAACACTAGCACCAAAGTAAAACAGGCCATAAGTGTCTGCATCAGTATATAGCCTAGTGAAGTCATTTTTAATGAGATAACCAGAACCAATTCCTATGATAGAAAACACTACGATGGAAGACATGGAGTAAAGAAATTCGCTCTGTATCCTTTCACGAGTCGAGAATTTTTTCTGAATGACTCTATGTAACAACCGCTTTCTTAGGATAACCCAAAAGAGTAGAAATGTTGTACCAGCGAAAAACAAGTACTGTAACGTATCAACCGCAAAATTCCGAGCGAACTCAATTATAAAAGTCCCCATAATAACGGACAGATTTAGTACGATCTAAATGTAGCACAGGTAAACTGAAAAAAGTTTGACCTAGGTCAAATAATCAAACTAACTATAACTTTCCTGCTCTCACCCTACTTAGCGTCTCCAATTTCATTCTAAGAAAAGAAGCTATGTACTTCAAAGGCACCCGTTGTATTATTTCTGGTTCTTGCTCACAAAACGTCTCATATCGCTCTTTTGCCGATTCTATTCTTAATAACCACGATTGGTTGCCTTGCTTTGTAATATATTCACCCAATACTTTCCTAAGACCAACTTCATATTTTGGAAATAGCTCTAAAAAACCAAAAAACTCCTTTCTTGTTATCCAAAGCAATTCTGTTGGCTCTAAAGTAATTATGGAAACATCAGCAGGGGTTTGGTGCATAAAACTCTGAAAAGCTACTACGGGAGAATTTTCAAAACCAAACCCTATAGCGTGTTCACTTCCTTTATTATCCGTATAACTATATCGGACGGCACCTTTGGTTATAAATGCAATAGTGTTGGTGATCTCTCCTTGATGCTGTATGTACTCCTTCTTTTTACAAGTACTATAGTGGACCCGCTCTAGCATTACCTGCAATTCCTTTTCTTCAACTTCAATGTACTTTGAAAAGAATTCTAAAACGGGTTGCATTTCAATATCATTATTAACTTCCAGATAGTGCTCAGAGAAAGGTGATAACTGATAACTGATAGATAATACATAAAAAAAGCCCCGAAAGTAAACTTTGCGGGGCTGGAGACTTTTTATAGTCCCAAGGGTGCGGTCCGGACGAGACTCGAACTCGCGACCTCCTGCGTGACAGGCAGGCATTCTAACCAACTGAACTACCGGACCTTGGGAAACTATTACGTTTCAGAACACTCCAATCAAAAAACAAGATGCTTTCCTGATTTGAGGAATGCAAATATACCCTCTTTTTATTAGCATGTTCAACTTTTTAAGGAAAAATTTTACGCATCCTATTTTCGTTGTACATTAGCACGCAGACTTAAACTGGAACGATGATATTCCTCGATTTCGAGAAACCCATAGCAGAGCTCTACGAGCAACTGGAAAACATCAAGAAAGTAGCCGAAAAAGGAGACGTTGATGTAAGTGAAGCAGTAAGCCAACTAGAGAAAAAGATTAAGGTAAAGCGAAAAGATCTTTACAAAAACTTAAGCGGCTGGCAGCGTGTGCAGCTTTCTCGTCACCCTGAAAGGCCTTACACGCTCTATTACATAGAGCAAATGAGCAGCTACTTCACCGAATTACACGGTGATAGAAAAGTAGCCGACGATAAGGCAATAGTTGGAGGCTTTGGAGAATTGAACGGTAAGACGGTAATGTTCATCGGTCACCAAAAGGGCGTAAATACTAAAATGAGGCAATATCGAAATTTCGGTATGCCCAACCCTGAAGGCTATCGTAAGGCGCTACGCCTCATGAAATTGGCGGAGAAATTCAATAAACCTATTGTCATCTTTATCGATACCCCCGGAGCATACCCTGGAATTGAAGCAGAAGAAAGAGGACAAGGGGAAGCAATAGCTAGAAACCTGTTTGAAATGACCAACCTTACCGTGCCCACTGTTTGTACAGTAATAGGTGAAGGGGCATCAGGTGGTGCACTGGGCTTGGGTGTTGCCGATAGAACTTTTATGCTAGAGAATACTTGGTACTCTGTTATTTCCCCTGAGTCTTGTTCTTCTATTCTATGGCGCAGTTGGGACCATAAAGAAGAAGCTGCTGAAGCCCTTCGCCTAACTGCAGAAGACATGAAGGAATTCAAGCTCATACACAGTATTATCAAAGAACCAGAAGGTGGCGCACACTGCGATCCTGAAGGGATGGTGAAGACCTTGAAAAAAACCATCATCAAAACCTTAGATGAGCTAAGTGCGAAAGACGCCGATGAGCGCATCACCGATCGCATCAACAAATATTCCGCTATGGGCGTATTTCAAGAAAGCTGATAAAAATGGCTTTTTTAAGCAAACTTAGAAAACGACTATATCATTACTTCTTGAACAAGAAGATGAAAGACCTTGCTCATGAGCACAGTATTGTCAATTTGGATAATGCCAAAACGATAGGAGTTCTCTATCTAGCTAATAATAAAGAACAAGAACTGATCGGGAAAGAATTTCTAGAATTCTTAACTGCCAAGGGAAAGAAAGTTACTGGATTAGCTTTTATTAAGAAGCTAGAGAAAGACAGAGAAGTAGGACTTCCACACATCACTAATAAAAATGTCAACTTCTTTTACACCCCCAAGGGTAAGTTGACAGAAGATTTCATAAAGCAGAAATTCGACCTACTTATCAATCTATATACGGACGAACAGTTGCCATTGGAATACATTTCGGCGCTTTCACCAGCTAAATATCGCATAGGTAGATTCAATGAAACTAAAACTGATAGCTTCGACTTAATGATAGACATTAGCGAGGGCGAGTGGCTTACAGAGTACATCAAACTAATTCATCACTACTTAGATCACATCAATAGAAATGCAAAGACAGTTTAGCGGCACAGGTACAGCACTAGTTACCCCTTTTACAGCAAATGGAGCTGTGGACTACAATGCACTTGAACGGGTTATCAATTTCAATATTAATAACGGTGTTAATTATCTCGTTAGCCTTGGAACTACAGGAGAGACGCCAACCTTAAGCCTTTTGGAGCAAACGAAAGTATTGGAATTCACCATTGAAAAAGTAGCTGGTAGAGTTAAAGTTATTGCTGGATTTGGAGGAAACAATACCACAGCTTTAATTGACAGAATAGGCACGTATCATTTCAATAATGTAGATGCAATTCTATCCGCAAGCCCATCTTACAACAAGCCAACACAAGAAGGTATATACCAGCATTACAAGGCCATTGCCGAAGTAGCTCCAAAACCCATCATCCTCTATAATGTACCTGGTAGAACTGCATCTAACATAAGCGCTGAAACTACGCTTCTTTTAGCGAATGACTTTGAAAACATCATTGGCGTTAAAGAAGCTTCTGGCGATATGATGCAGATAATGACCATAGTGAGAGATAGACCTAATGACTTCACCGTGCTATCTGGAGATGACCTACTTACCCTTCCGCTATTATCTTTTGGTGTAGATGGTGTAATATCAGTATTATCCAATGCCTTTCCGATGGAGTTCTCAAAAATGGTGCGAAAAGCATTAGGTGGAGAATGGGATGAAGCTAAGCAATTGCATCTTTCACTTATCAAGGTAATTGACCTACTATTTAAGGAAGGAAACCCTGCAGGCGTGAAAGCAGCCTTACAGTTAAAAGAGATCTGCGAACCTCATGTGAGGCTACCACTAATGAATGCTTCAGATAGTCTGACCAATGAACTAAAAAAAGCCATATCTGAACTAGGATAATCGCCTGTACCTCCAATATTTAAAGGCGTTGCACGTTCATGGAGAAAGAACTACCTTTGCAAGCTGTGAAAACGCGCTTATTCATATTATCCTTTTTTGTTCTAGCTCTAGCTTTTAGCTCGTGCCAAACCTATCAGAAAATAGTAAAAAGCACGGACCTAGAATTCAAGTATACTAAAGCCAAAGAGTACTATAATAGTGGTGATTACAGTAAAGCTTTACCTCTTTTCGAAGAGTTGATCACCTTGTACAAAGGTACCAAGAGCATCGACGAGATCTATTACATGTATGCCAATTGCCACTACTATCAGTCAAGCTATTTGGTAGCTTCTTTTCACTATAAGAACATTCACGATTCGTACCCTTTAAGTAAATACTCAGAGGAGTGCCTGTTCATGTATGCCAAGTGTCACTATAAGATTTCTCCTGAAGCTAACTTAGACCAAACTTATACTGAGAAAGGATTAGAGGCTTTTCAACTTTACATCAGTTCGTATCCCAAAACGGAGCGAATGGAAGAGTGTAACACTATGGTAGACCAGTTACGTAGAAAGCTAGAAATGAAAGCTTTTAGCGCTGCAGAATTGTACTTCAAAATGCAACAATACCAGGCTGCAGCAGAATCGTATGATGACCTATTGAGCAATTATCCTGATACGGATGATGCAGAATATGCTAGCTTCAAAATAATACGTGCCTACTTTTTGTATGCGCAGAACAGCTATAAGAAAAAGCAAGCAGAGCGCTACCAGTTAGCACTTACTGCATATAAAAAATTCGTTTCAAAATATTCAAGCAGCGAGTACCTAGGAGATGCAAATAACCTGTACGAAACTGCCTTGGAAAGAATAGAACAATTAAAAACTAAAGACCTTTAGTTATGAAGAGTAATGAAATGAACGCCCTTGAGGCTTCAGCGCAAACACGCGACATGAAAGAATTGGCTAGCCGTACTGGTAATCTTTACCGTTCACTAGCTATGATCTCTAAACGTTCGAACCAGATCACGGGTGAACTACGTGAAGAATTGCACTCAAAACTGAATGAGTTCGCTACTACTACCGATAACTTGGAAGAAGTATTTGAGAACAGAGAGCAGATCGAGATCTCTAAATACTACGAGAAGCTTCCTAACCCTGCAGTTTTAGCGTATCATGAGTTCATCAACGGTGACATCTATTACCGTGAGCCAGAAAAGGACGACCACCAGTTCTCTGACCGTGTAAGATAGATGCTACAGGGGAAGAAAGTATTAGTCGGCGTATGTGGAAGCATTGCCGCGTACAAATCGGCATTGTTAGTTCGCCTTTTAGTGAAGGCTGGGGCACAAGTCCGAGTAATAATGACGGAGGCCGCTACAGGCTTCATTTCTCCCTTAACACTCTCTACCTTATCGAAAAACGAAGTTCTCAGTACCTATTCTGATGAAAAAGGGAACTGGAACGACCATGTAGAACTGGGCCTATGGGCTGATGTTATGGTAGTAGCTCCTGCCACTGCCAACACACTAGCCAAATTCGCAAATGGTCTTTGCAATAATCTACTATCAGCAGTTTATTTATCGGCTAAATGTCCAGTAGCTATTGCCCCAGCAATGGACCTTGACATGTGGAAGCATCCTTCTACAACAGGAAATTTGAACAAACTCACATCTTATAGCAACCACCTAATACCAGTTGGTGATGGTGAGCTAGCCAGTGGCTTAGAAGGAAAGGGTCGTATGGCCGAACCTGAAGATATCATAGCCTTCTTAGAGCAGCTGTTCAAAGAAAGCAAACCTAATTTCTACACTGGAAAAAAGGTGATGATAACCGCAGGACCTACAATGGAAGCTATTGACCCTGTTCGCTTCATCAGCAATCACTCCAGCGGCAAAATGGGAATTGCCCTTGCAGAAGAACTAAGTAAAAAAGGCGCAATTGTTACCCTAGTACTTGGACCAACCTCTGTAAAACCTCAAGACGCTCGTATAAAAGTGGTTCATGTACAGTCTGCCGAGCAAATGTATGAAGCAGGTATTGCTGAATACCCCAATACTGACCTAGCCATATTGGCCGCAGCGGTTTCTGACTTTACACCTGTAGACCCTGCCAATGAAAAGATAAAGAAGAACGGGAGTGGTATGGTTTTGGAACTGAAGAAGACAAAAGATATTTTGAGCGAACTCGGCCTACAGAAAAAAGTCAACCAATTACTAGTAGGTTTTGCTTTGGAAACCAGCAATGCTTTAGAGAACGCCCAAGGTAAATTAACAAAGAAAAAAGCCGATTTAATAGTGATGAACTCGCTGAAAGATAGTGGAGCTGGTTTTGGGTACGATACCAACAAAGTGACTATTTTAGACAATAAAGGGAACACCACGGAGTTCCAACTGAAGTCAAAGCAAATGGTAGCTTTAGATATTATAAATACAATTGAACAGTATGCTACTTCGTAAAGCATTATTCACTTTAGTATTCGCTTTAGCCACATTTACTGGCTATGCAACAAATGAATTGAATTGCCAAGTAGAGTTGGTTTTCGATCGTGTACAAACGGTAGACCCTATTGTATTCAAAACTCTTGAAAATGCGATCAATGAGTTCATGAACGGTAAAAAGTGGACCAATGATAACTATAAAGAAAATGAGCGCATTGAATGTAGCATTCTAATAAATATTACCGATGAACTTGGTGGGGATAAGTACAAAGCTCAAGTAACCATACAATCGTCGCGTAAAGCTTTCAACAGCACCTACAACTCAGTAATGCTTAACATGAGCGATGGTGATTGGATATTTGAGTATGCACAGTTTCAACCATTGGAATATGCTGAGAATGTATACATCTCTAACCTTACCAGTATGCTGGCTTATTACGCATACGTTATCATCGGTTTAGATTACGATTCCTATTCTATGCAAGGCGGACAACCCTATTTCCAAAAAGCAGAGAATATCATCAACGCTGTTCCGCCAAACTCAAGCGATGCTCCAGGTTGGAGACCTTTCGATGGCAATGGACAAGTGAATAGATATTGGCTAATTGAGAACTTGTTGGGGCCTGAATATCGTCCACTTCGTGAAATGCTTTATCAGTACCATTTGCAAGGTTTAGACCAAATGTCGAGCAAACCAAAAGTAGCTCGAGTGGTGATGATAAGTGCCCTTCAAAAATTAGAACCTGTAGCCAAGCAGAACCCTAATGCCATGATATTGCGGACCTTCTTCGCGGCTAAATCGAATGAGCTGGTCCAGATATTTTCTACGGCTAATACAAATGAGAAGACAGAAGCAGTTAACCTGCTGCGAATTCTCGACCCCGCCAACTCAGCTAAGTACTTGAAGATCTTGAAAAAGTAGTATTTTTTCGTTCCTCTTCAAGGGTACTTATGCTAGCCAAACTTACAATTAAGAATTACGCAATTATTGATCACATTGAGATTGCCTTTTCAGGGCAACTCAATATCATTACTGGTGAAACTGGTGCAGGTAAATCAATATTACTTGGCGCACTTGCTTTGGTATTAGGCGAACGGGCAGATAGTAATGCATTATACGACGAAACAGCAAAGTGCGTTGTAGAGGCTACTTTTAAAATAAGCAGCTATGATCTTCATTCACTTTTTGCAGCTAATGACCTAGACTATGAGGAAGAAACTCTAATTAGAAGAGAGATAACCCCTTCTGGGCGGTCTCGTGCCTTTGTTAATGACACACCTGTTACACTCAAAGTATTGGGACAACTTAGCGGACAGTTAGTCAATCTGCATTCTCAACATGAAACACTATCACTAAACAGCAGTAGCTTTCAACTGAAACTGGTAGATGCTGTTGCCGATCACAATAAGCAACTAGCTGCATTTACTAGCCTGTATCTGCAATATAAAGGCGTTAACAAAGAGCTGGATACTATTACTGGAGCAAACACCAATGGTGAAGACATTGACTATTTTCAATTTCAACTTAATGAGTTAGAAGAAGCTAACCTTGAAACTATTGATCAAGGAGAACTAGAAAAAGAACTTAACATTCTTGAAAATGCGCAAGAAATAAAAGCCCAGCTAGCAGATGTGCTTAACTTATTACAAGATGGTGACTTAACCATAACTGACCAGCTACAACAAGCAGTAGCAAGTTTAGAAAAGACTAGTAAGCTCAATTCCAGTATCACTCCCCTATTCGAACGCCTAGAAAGTGTTTTGATAGAACTTCAAGATATTTCATCAGCGGTAGATGATGAGCAGCAAAGTGTAGTTAA
>CAYGTK010000068.1:0-17909 GCA_964352775.1 uncultured Chitinophagaceae bacterium | reverse complement strand
CCTAAGTACAGGTCTTTTCGCTCTAAAAACTTTCGTGTAGATTTCAAATGACTTTCTAATCGTAAATAATCCTCTAAATCTGCTAAGCAAAAAAGACGCATTATTCTTACCTCTACATCCATACTTAATGGGGGCTTAATATTGGGTATGTTATAGGTCTGCTCGCAAAGCTCTAAGGCCTGTTGCGAGTGCAAATAATAGAAGTGATGTTGCGCAGCATACATCACATATAATAAGTGGAAACTGGGAATTAAGTTGAGTTCTTCTGTTGCTAGTATATGATTGCCCCTTTCAATTACCTCTTCTATGCTTTCATCGTTGGGATTTATAGCCTTAGTAATCAATTCAATTACCACAATAATAAAGGCTGCGTTTTTTATGTAGCGGTGCTGCGGATTATTGATTTCAATGGTTTTTATCAATTGTTTCAACCTTACCGTTAAGCGCTCCATGCCCTTAATATCATCTAGTTCATAGAGTGCAGCAGCATAGTTGTAGCCCAATATCAGGGCACTAATTAAGTCGCTCTCAGCAAGGTCTTTATTGCTAAGCATTAAATCTACGTTGGATGCCCTCCACTCGCTAACTGCCTTTAAATCTCCCAATAAACTGTGTAGCCTCGATAAAATATCGTAGGCTTTCAGTTTTTCTGTATCAGAAAATAGCTTGGCGGGTGCAAGCAGTAACTTATGCTTTAGTAGTTCATCTACTTTATTATGTAATTCAGCTACTGTTAATTTATGTCGTTCATTTTCTAGCTGTTCCACTTCCAACTTTAATTTACGCAGGGTAATTATGTTGGCCATAGATGTTACAATCTGTTCATTCTCTTCATAAAGCTTGGCAAATGCTTTATCTGAAGTAGGTAGTAAGGCCAAGCCACGCAGTAGCTTAAGCTCTAACTGATTGATTTCAAATAGATAACCGAAATGAGAAAGTGCTTTAGCTAGTTTTTTGCCTTTGTTTAAATTATTTTCTGCCTCTTTGGTCATGCCCCGTTTAAAATAAATACGAGCGGCACTGATGTGATAATTAATTGTAGCCTCTGATGAGTTCTTGTTTTCTTGTTCGCTCAAAAACTCCTCTAACTGTCTACGGAGGTAGTATTTGGTAAAAGTGAAGTTTTTCTCCAGGTCTGTATTTTCGGTCAACTCCTTAAGCGCATCGGCTGATGTGGGTTGCCGTTCTAAAATCAAATGAAAAAGTTGTAGGTATAGGGGCTCGTACTGTGAGTAATTGGCAGTAACACTTTCTCTAAATAATTTGCACTCCTCCTCGGTTAAATGACCAATAAGCTGTAGCAAACTATCCAAACTGTTCTTCATTGGTCAAATGTAGGATGCTTGCTTGGTTTTTAAAAATGATAATAGCTGCTTGTAGGTAGGTTTGTTTAAGCACAAAAAACCTATTCCAGCTCTGCGCTGCCCAAATAATTTCAGAAGGCTTTAGGCATTCATTTTCGTTCTAACCACTCTTTTAAATCTGTATTAAACAATACAATTTGCGCCTTAGGTGACTTTAAGTGTTCATTTGTGGCTTGCAACAATTCTTTATACTGTGGAAGCCTGTTGCGATTATCTTCCATTGCCATTTTTTGTACACTGTTAATCATTAAGTTGAGAAAAGGCGACAATCGTTTTTTTCGTTTAAGAAATTTTTGTGTGGATTGGCAATTACTGATTAATCGATTAGTTTCTTCTGCATCTAATAGGCACAGTAGCCTCCTTAAGCGGGTGTCTATATCAAGCTCCAGTGTGGGTTTTGTTTCCGGCTCGTTATAAATACTATCGAAATAAGGCAATGCTTCTATTGTTCTCCCTTCAAGGAAAAGCTTTTGAGCAATATTGTCTAAAAAGAAATGGTGGAAGCCAGGTACAAGGTTGGGAATATCGTTCTGCAAAAAATCCTTTCCTTCTTTCACTGCCTTTTCGAAAGCAATATCATCTTTTTCTAACCACGAGGTAATCAAGTTAATATTAGTAAGGATAAATTTAGCATTGCACTGATTAACATATGCCGAGCTGTCGTTTTCTTTTGCGCTTAATAGAGCAGTAAGTCTTTTGCTCAACTCTTTCATACCCTCTACGTCGCCTACATCAAACAATGCCGCAGCATAATTATAGCTCATTGTTAGCGTATACAGGTAGTCATTTGTGGCTTGTCTATCATCGCTAAGTAGAATTTCTATAAACTCTTTTCGGCTTTCAATTACCTTTTCAAAATCGCCAAGCATGTTGTAAATATTGGCCATCACATCACATGCTTTACGCTTTTCGGCAAAGGAAGGAAGCGATTTTCGATTGCTGATTAGAGGATTGTTTAAAATGGAACTTATGCTCTCTGAAAATTCTGTTTCGCTTAGTTCATTTTTCTCGTTGTTTAATGCATCCGTTTCGTATTGTAATTCCCGCAACTGAATCATATTGCTCATCGATTTGACGATACCTCTATCCGTTTCGTAGGTGTCTTCAAAAGTTCCTTTCGATGGGGGTATAAATGCCAAACCAATGCGAAACTTGCGGGTTAAATGATTAATCTCGTACAAATAACCATATAGGGAATTTCTGGTGGCTAGCTTCTTGGCTTTTTCTACATGATTATCTGCAACCTTGGTCATTCCGCGCTTAAAATATGTGTGCGCTAAGCTAATGTGTTTGTGAATGGCGGCTATCTGTGAGTCTTTGTTATCCTCTTGACTCAAAAACTCTTCCAGCTGTTTGCGAAGGTAATATTTTGTAAAAGTGAAGTTTTTCTCCAGGTCGGTACCCTCGGATAATTCCTTGAGTTCACGGGCCGATTTTGGCTGCTTTGCTAAAATCAAATGAAAAAACTGAAGATACAAGGGCTCGTGCTGCGAGTAGTTGGCCCTTACCGTTTCAACAAACAACTTGCATTCTACTTCCGTAAGGTGGCCAATAAGTTTCAATAAGGTATCTGAACTACCCTTCATTGGTTAAATGTAGAACTCTTAGTTGGGTATTTAGATAAAACAGGGGCTCTAGTCCACTATTTTTTTGAAATATTATACCCCTGTGATTAACACACAACCGAGCTCATTTTCCCCATAGGTTTTGAACAGAACTGCCCTGTAGGTTTTAATCAATCCAATACCATTAAAGGCGATAGTGAAATAACGTTGATGAAAGTACCTGCTAAAGCCTTATTGGTCAAGAATTGCCAAGTAGAGAGCCAAAGTAGATTATGAACCATGAATTCACCAAAAAGAAAAATTGCGAGATAATCTCCTTAGATTATCGGTATTAGTATTTTCCAGAAGATTATGATGCTTTACCGCTTACCAAAACAGCAGACATTGCAGCCGTAGTATCTTCGAGAAATGGTGTGCAGGAATCTGAGAGAACACTTGTGAAAAGTCTTTAGAGCTTTGAACTTTATAGTGGAGAATAAAGAGAATAAAGAGAACTATCTACCTTTACTTCGCTTTATTCTCTTTTTAAGCACTCTTGAGCACCTCTTTAGATCTTCCCCCTGTTCCCTCCATCTTGTCTTTTAATATCAGCTTTTGAGAATGTAGTTGTTCCAAACATCTATTCAGGGCATCTCTCTTTAAGTGACCGTTAAACATCTTATGTAGGTCCGTTCTAGCAAGTCCACTTGGTCCTGCATTTCTGATAGCTTGCAAAATAAAAGCAGTTTGGTCATTATTATTTGGGCTCGAGAATATGTATTGAATTGATGCAACGTTGTAATCCCAAATTGCTTTTGCAGCTTTAAAATGGTTATCGGTAATTACCTTAGTTCTATCACAGATTGCAAAAATTAAAGCTAGCCTGATGATTATTGCCGCGCCCCTAGCTTCCAATTCCCCTAAAATTCCTTCAGGTGGTTCTGATATTTGCGCATAAATTTTCGCAAAGTATCGCCTTGCATTTGCACTGGTTGTGAAAATTTCTGCATCCATTTCGCGTATAGCACTCACTATTTCTATCAATTTATGTAAACTGGGTGTATAATTTTTGTTATTTCCACTAAATGGGTCAGAAATTAGCTGATGTCGATGCACATGTATCCATAGAAATCTATTCGCAAATCCATTGGTCATTTCCGTGCTATCCAGTAATTTGTTCAATTCATGAGCAGTTATGTGTCCAATTATCGAAACGTGTACATCCTTCAATTTTAAAACACGGTCCTTGGTTGCGTATGAAAAGTCACCATCCCAAATCCCTCGTAATGTTGACGATATTATACTTCCATTCCTCTTAGCTGTAACTAGTAACTTACCTAACTCTTCTTCATTCAGAAAAACTGAACCTCCGTTTACCTCAATGGTTCTCTCTTCTTCGCTAGCTCCATACCTTTCAGTTTCTGATAATTCCTTTAGCGTCATTATCAAAGCCTCAGCAGAGGCAAATCCATTATGAACGTTTTTATCTACCCACTTTGGATTGACCGTTCTCAGAACACTTTTAGCAATTGACCAAGCCGTTCCCTTTCTACCCACTGAGCTTTTTCCTACAAGGGTGGCATAGATATTTGGGTAATGATATTTACTGTCTACCAAAATCGCAGCATCTCGCCCAGCCATATTACCAATAGCGGTCAGCAGATATAGGAGTACTCCAATAGGGTCGGCTTCAGAATTTTCGCATAGCTCGTTAGATAACTCACCAATAGGGCCATGAAATGCTTCCCTAAAATTCATGCTGCTAGGCTTTTCCTTCTTAGCTCGATCAGTCACTTGACCACTGTTTTCTTTCCAACTCATAACTCTCTGGAAAGCTTAGCAGTTACAAGGTTTTTCTTTACAAGGTCACGTACATCAACCATCTGATAATAGATCTTCCCACCAACCTTTGAAAATGGTAGTATTCCATTATCCCGATAACTCTGAAGAGTTCGACTGGAAATTTTAAGAAGTTGAAGCACATCTTGATTATCGAGAATCTCCTTTTCTTCAGGAACTTCAAGCGAGGATAAGCGCTCCTTGATGTCACGCAATTGGCGGTTGATCTCTTCTAAGGACTGTTCTAAGTACATAGCTTATTAATTTAGTTTCTTCATGGACAGCAATAGGCTGAATCCAGCGGCTAAACTATATCAGTAAGCTCAGTTGTTTGGGGTAGGTTGGGGTAGCTACCCCATCATATACAATTGATTTACAGAGCTTTATTTCAGATTTTTTCTTTTTAACTCAATAATACCTTTATGCAGATCTGCTATTAAATCGGATACCTTATCAAGATCTTTTAGTAGAAATTGTGAGGGAGATGATCTCTTTTTGATCATATCGACCGATAGATCTTTTGTGGTCTCCGTAGAAAAAAACTTGCTTACTACATTGGCAATCTCAGTTTTATTCATTTCAAACACATCATTGTCAGCTAATAAGTTTATGATTATAGCCAATTGCGGAGCGGTTAGTTTTGTGGTGATCTTTTCAGCTTTTTTAGATTCTATGTCTTTATGTGAATTTTGGGAATCCATCCTTTCAATTTTTTCTATAACTGCTAGTTTACCTGCATTGAGCCCTAGTAACTTAGTACCCTCAATATCTCTAGCATAACCTATCCAGTCCATAATTATGATACTATTAATTACACTGGTGTGATCGCGCCAATTATTCTTTATGGATTCAATTATCTCCGCTTGTTTAGTTTCTAAATAGATGCGAGTGAATTTTTCTTTGTTTACCGATTCTTGAAGGTCATCATTAAACTTCTTCAGCATGTAATTATGAGACTTCTCTCGATAGAATTGAAATAGTATCTCTTTTTCACTTTGTGTCAAGTCCTTTGTATACGGACATAATTTCTCTGTTCCAGGGAAATAACTTAACCAATACTTGATCTTTTCATCCTTAGCGTGTTTGTCGCTAAAATTCACCAAGTAACTGTTTACAGAGGTTAACACTCTTCTGGCACGTTTATAATTCGCGATCTGCTTATCACCGATAAACTCACTCTCTTTTGCTCCCAAACTCTTGTATACAGCGGCAGTGAACGATTTTGAATTCCTTAGAACGAGACATTGCTTCAAAACAAATAAGGTTATACTTACCGGTTCACCTGTTAGCTGTTTCATTAATCGAGTCACCTTTGTATCATTCCATGTAAAGACCTTGTTTACAAGGGCTTCGACCACCTCTTCTTCGTTCGGGTGATAATTCTTGATTTCATTATCGGTAAACTTCAACCTTCTTTGAAAGACTAGGTCATTAGGAGTAAATGCCTCATCTACGTACTTAAATTTGCGTTTTGAAGGATCATCGCTAATAAACTTTTCAGAATAGTAAGCCTGTAAGGCAATGTATACATCATTTACAAACTCTTGATTTATCTGTGTATCTATATACTTATCAGCCTCTTGGTTTAGTTGTCTTAGTACATTAGCGATAAATGCAGCCCCTTCTGATTTAAATTCTTTAGATAGCCTCCAATGCGAACGCAATGCTCTAGCATTCTCATTAATCTTAGGCTTTGAACTAAAGTTTTTGCTCATTGCCTCAATTATATTCTCAGGCTCCTCCTTAAGCTTTTGGGCAGCCATATAAACCTCTAGCAAAAACTGCTTAGTGGAATCACTATCCAAAAACGTTTTTTCTTTACTGCTCATAGAAATTGCGTTGATTTTCATAAATTTACTACAACGAATAAGTTATTTGAAAATATGCAATCGGCGATTTTGGTGGACTTACCAGAATCCAAAGAGCTAAAACGCTTTTGCAGAGCGGGTTATAAAGGCGGTTCGAATCCAGTATGACCCACATAGCAGATAGAAATTAGCTACAACTTAACCTTCCTAAAGTATACCGCTGCTAATAACAGCAAGGCCAAGGCAACATATAGCAGATCAAGGTACTGGCTATTTATCAGACCAAGGTAGGTTTCTCCCTCTTTCCAGAATTCAATAACGAACCGCCCTGAGTTTATCAGAGCTATGGTAATGGCTGTGTAATAGCCAAAGGCTAGTGTACCCTTCTTTTTAAGATAAATAGGTAATACGATCAAAAAGCAAATGAAGTACCAAATACTTTCATACAACTGCACTGGATGACGAGGTAGCTCATCTACCAAAGTATATATCACCGCCCATGGCACATCAGTAGCTTGACCATACAGCTCGCTATTAAAGAAATTACCTAAACGAATAAATGCAGCACTTAGCGGTACAGCTAGCGATACTCTATCGAACCACCACCAATAATATACTGTGCCGAAATAGCGACTGTAGATATAGGTTCCCAAGATGAAACCAATAACCCCACCGTGGCTTGCTAGTCCGCCATTCCACACTTGTAGTATTTCACCTGTATGTTGGGAGAAGTAGGGCCAATCATAATAGAACACATGCAATAAACGAGCACCAAGTACTCCACAAAAGAAATTGACCAATATGGCCATATTCACTTCTTCTTCTGGGGCATCTTCTTGTTTGGCAAAATAAGTTAAGAACCAACCAAAGAACATACAAGCGATAGCAAAGCAAATACTATACCATCGTATCTGGAGATCGCCAACAACTAAATAGGGGTCGGTAGACCAAGTAATGTATGCTAGCACCTTAGTTTATTTCAAAAATTCACGAAACCAGAGAGCCGAATCTTTCATCCTACGTTCTTGGGTTTCGAAATCAATGTGTATCAAACCAAAGCGCGGGTGGTATCCTTCCGCCCATTCAAAGTTATCCATCATAGTCCAAGCAAAATAGCCACGTAGGTCTACCCCCTCTTGCTTTGCTTTGAGCACCTTGCGGATGTAGTCTTGGTAGAATTTAACCCTGCGCTCATCATGAACTCGGTCTCCTTCTACATGATCTTCAAAAGCTGCACCATTCTCTGTAACTAACATTGGCTTACCATATTCGGCGTACTGTTTGATGATACGGTAGATACCATCGGGAGAGATCTCCCAACCCATTTGGGTCAGATCCTCTTCATTATCTACTAGCTTCTTACCCTTAACGGTATTGGCCCACATTATTGGAGGCCACAGGCTGAACTTAGCCACCGTTCTAAAGTAATTCTGCACCCCAATAAAATCCCAGTCAAATTTCAATTTCTCATCATCGCCTGGCAAGATGTACTTCTTCAAACGCTTAATAAGCTTGAGGTCTTCAAACGGATAACCCATACCTAAACTTGGCTCAATAAATATTCTATTGAATAGCACATCAGCTTTTCTGGCTGCATTTCTATGTCGCTTAGCATTACTTTTTGGTTCAATTGCGGTGCACGACCATGTGCTACCTATGTTCCCTTGTGGCACGTTGGCTTTCAATATTCTTCCACCTTCGGCCATAGCTAAATTACTGTGGTGTATGGCTGCCATAAATTTACCTAAGCCTCGCTCTCCTGGTGCATGCATACCTGCCATGTAACCTAAGCCCACAAAAGCTGCAGGCTCGTTCATCACCATCCAGTTCTTTACTTTGTCGCCATAATTTTTGGCAAGCACACCAACAAATTCCGCAAACCAATCAACTATATCACGATTGGTCCATCCACCCTTATCTTGCAATACTTGCGGTAAGTCCCAATGATAGGCAGTTATCCAAGGTTGAATACCCAAACTCAAGCACTTATCTATTACACGGTGGTAATAATCCAGCCCCTTCTGGTTAACCTTACCCGTACCATAGGGTAATATTCGCGACCAAGAAATAGAAAACCGGAACACATCCATGTTCATCGACTTCAACAGTTCCAGATCTTCCTCATAACGATGATAGAAATCGCAACTTACATCTGCATTCTCCCCAGTTTTTATATTTCCTTTCTTATGGGTAAACGTATCCCAAATAGAAGGACTTTTCCCATCTTCATCCCAAGCTCCCTCAATTTGATAAGCTGCAGTAGCGACCCCCCAAAGGAAATTTTTACCAAAATCAGCTTTGGTAAAACCTGCATCCGGTAGCATAGCCAGAATGGTTTTAGGGTTTAGCGTTACAATAGGAAGGGTGATAGCTGCTGCCTTAAGCAGATCGCGTCGTTGCATAGTAGTTGTGTTAAAGTACTGAAGGCAATAAAATTAAGAATTTTAGATAGCCTACTGCCTTCTTTTACAAGTTGATACGTGAACAAGTAGGGCTTTCAGTCCTTATATTTAGGAAAACTAAATATACTGATGATGAAAAGATCAATGCACCTTCTACTTTCCGTGATAGTATTGTTCTTAACTATCACGCCCGCTACTGCGCAAGGTATACCCGATAGCGAATTACACGAAAGCCAAGGCGATAACTTTTACAATACCGCACAAATGCAGCGGGCCTTACAAGAGTATGATGAGGCCCTAATGATAGACCCAAGTAATTCCAGTGCGTTAATGAAAAGGGCCAGGCTACATCGCCAAATGGGAGATAATAGTGCTGCTGTTAAAGACTATGACCGGGCGCTCAAGTTAAACCCTTACTTGGGCTATTTATATGATGCTAGAGCAAAAACTAAACTACTTGCCCAAGACTACGAGGGGGCGTTAGAGGATCTAGATCAAGCTATGAAAGTAGATCCACAGCGCCAGTGCTTTGCCGACATAGCATTGACGAATATGGAAATGGGAGAGAATGAAACAGCCCGTGAATATTTAGATAAGCTTATAGACGATAACCCAGATGACACCTTATATTATATGACCCGCGCTATTGCTTACATGGATGATGGCGAATACGCCAGTGCATTAGCTGATATAGAAAGTGCTTTAGAAATACAGCCAAGCTGTGGCCTAGCATACGACATAAAGGGCTTAGCCTTGTACAGATCGGGAGACTATGAAAAAGCAATTATTGAATTCGATAGATCACTGGAATTAGAACCCAGTCTAGCTATTGTGTATTACAATCGTGGTTTGGCTCATCGTAAATTAGGTAATAACGAAGCAGCTTTAGCTGACTTTAACAAGGCAATTTTATTAGATACCGAACTCAGTATAGCTTACTATAAGCGCGGATTGACAAATGAAGAAATAGGTAATTCAGATAAAGCTATTGAAGACCTTGACCAAGCCATTCTGTTAGATGAGAACTTCTCAAGGGCTTTTTTGGCTAGAGGTATCTCTAAAAAAATGGCGGGTGATATACAAGGTGCACTAGCCGATCAAGACCGTGCAATTGAGCTTTCGCCAAACAATGCGAAGTTGTATAACAGTCGTGGAAATGTGAAAATGTTGTTCGGAGAATACTACAATGCTATACTAGATTATGACCGTGCAATTCAGTTAGATCCAAATTATGCTGCTGGCTATTACAATAGAGGAATAGCTAAAGTGCTTTATAATCAAACTAGCAGTGGCTGCGGAGACCTTCGCCAGAGCTACGATCTGGGTTATGACAGGTCTGCCGACAAGCTACAATTTTTCTGTAAAGAAGGATTTTAGAAAGATCTGGCAATATTATTGCAGACTACTTATCAGAATCGTACATTTGAATAACAGAAGAAACAAAAATTTAATACCATGAGATCATTCTACGCTATTGCTATATTGCTTTTCGCTTCATTTTCCCTTGCTGTTGCACAAGATGCCCCTGAAGCAAGTGGTGCCAAAATGGAGTTTGAAAGTAAAACTGTTGATTATGGAACTATTGAGCACAAAGCAGACGGACAGCGTGAGTTCACATTCACCAATACTGGAACCGAAGACCTTATCATTACTACCTGCAAAGGGTCTTGCGGATGTACTGTACCACAGTGCCCCAAAGAAGTAATTAAACCAGGCCAAACGGGAAGTATTAAGGTAAAGTATGACACTAACCGTCAAGGTGCATTCACCAAAACAGTAACTGTTAATGCAAATACAGCCGAAAGCCCTTACCGCCTTATTATTAAAGGAACCGTAAAGAGTCCAGCAAGCTCTGAAAGCGATACCAGTACTAGTGGTGAGTAATACTTACAAATAATTACTATAATTAAGGTGCCGATTTTCGGCACCTTTTTTGTTTACTATAGACAAAACTAATACCATGAGACTGACACTTATACTTATCACAACACTATTCTTCTCTTTCTATGCTGCTGCACAAGAACCTATTAAGGTTAAAGAGATAACCAATAACATGACCAAAGGTGAGCAACCCGGAATGGAAACACGCATTCCCCAAGCTGACCTGAAAACAGTAATAAAGAATTGGGAAAAAGCAGTACGCAACGATACCAAGAATAAAATGGAAGATGAGGGCGATGAATACTATGTATATCAAACCCTAGTAGAACGTATATCTAGCACCCCTATCAATGTATTTGCCAAAATATGGGACACAAAAGAAGGTGTTTTCATCATGGCCTTTTTTGAGGCAGATACAGGCAAATTCGTTTCTTCTACTACGGAAGAGACCAAATTTGAAAGTGCCCAAGTATTCTTATACGACTTTGCCGTAGCGAACTACAAAGAGGCTGTGGGTGAAGAATTGAAACAAGAACAGAAGATATTAAAGGACCTAGAGAAAGACTTGGATAAGCTACATAGCGACCACGATGGTTATGTAAAAAGCATTGACAAGAGTGAACAATCTATCCGTCAATCAAAAGACAAGATCAAAGAGAATGCAAGAAACCAAGAGCGCCAGCTGAATTTGGTACACGATAAGAAAGATCAACTTACTGGTATTACAGATGAAGATGCTAAGAAGAACGCTGAAAAAGAGATGAAAACACTTGAAAAGGGCCTAGAAAAACTTCGCAAGGAAGATGACAAGCTACATAAGAGCATTAGCGACTCTGAAGCTGATATTCGTGATGCTAAGCGCCAAATAGAGGTTAACCTTAAAGATCAAGAGCTTAAAGAAGGAAGCATTGGTGAACAGAAAGAACTAGTATTATCTGTTGAAGAAAAGTTAGCCAATATCAAATAGGCTATTTATCCTTTCGCTTGAAGTCTCCATTCTTCCATGCTTGGATAAATTGAGACCAAGCAATTGGGTTAAAGATGTTCATTGGTGGGGTTTGCCCTGCATAGTTGAATTTTCTTGATTCATTCCTCAAATAAGCTGTAGCAGTTTCCTTTCCGTCATATGGCAATGTCTCTCCTAGGTCAGCTAAGCGTTGCTTCTCCAAATTACGGCGAGCACGCTCAAGGTCATCATCAGGAATATTTAACGATAAAAACGCCTGCTTAAATTGATCTTTAGTAGGCCAAGGGTAGATAACTGTGGTAGGTAGTCTTATAGTATCAATGCTAAGAAGCTGTATTACAGAGTATTTATTCTTGCTGAGTGAGTCTGGAAGAATAAATTCTACTGTTTTGAACCCCACAGCAGAAAACACGATAATATCTCCTTTAGCTGCCACTAAGGAAAAGAAACCTTGATAATTACTCACGGTACCATGCGAAGAGTTTTTCAGCATCACCGTTGCATACGGTATACCTTTCAAGCTATCGCTGGTCATTAGCAAACCTGAAAATTGGATGAGGTTACTCTGTGCAACTATCTGTTTAGAGCTGAATAAGAATACTATAGGTAGAAGAAGTATCAAGTAGCGTTTCACGACAATAATTTTGGTCTGCAAAGGCACAAATATCATGCCTAGTAAAGATAATTATAAAACTTACCTAAGCATAACGATCATCACGCACCAAAGTTTTGCGTAGCTAACGATTGCGGTATTTTATTTATCGTGAATGACTTGGTGTCAGGGGCTATACCACAACCCATGTATTTGTAGTAAGGGTTTCGCATATTCTCCTCATGCGGTGGCGAATCTATCCATTGATTCACCAGAATATTGGCATACTCCAAATAGCTCAAAGGTCGGATTGGCTTTTTGAGCTGCTGGCTTGTACCATAGTAATATATCAATCTACCATTCACGTTTTTGTACCAGAACTTACTGCCATCCTTATAATTCATGAAATACTGAAAGGCGATATTCTCTCCTACATTAGGCGTTGGGTAACCGAAGTGCTGCGCTCTATCGCCACAAGAGCGGTATTCTCGCTCTTTCTTGTTCATATGTCCATAGAAGTTCTCATTGGCCATTTTGTGGCTATGAAATACCGCAGCATCGCGCAATGAAGGGTGAAATTCCAAAGCTGGAAGCCCTTTTCTTATTCTATATTGATTGGTGTAATAAAAGATAGCTGCGTTTAATAGATTGACATCCGGTTTTTTGTAGTCTATCGCTCTGTTAACTTCTTCCCATTGTACAAACTGACTCCATTTGAAAGTACCATACATTTCATCGTCAAACGAAGTTGGACCAGCCAGCGTTTCATGAACTACTTCACGTGCAGGATCAGCCGATGGGCCAGAAAGCCCTGACATCAGCCAAAATACCGCTGTAAAGAGTAAAGAAATTTTTGTGCTTACCAATCCCATCCTATATCAAAACCTGCACGAATAGTGAATTATTATTTTCCTAAGCATATTATACGGTAGAATGTGTTGTTAGGTTGGGCTAAAGCGTGGATTTCTGAGCGTTGCGCCGTATTTTTGCAGCATAATTTCGTAACACTAAATAGCTTGTGTAGTGCACATTGATCTTTATTCCACCGACCGTTTCGCAAATCGCCATATTGGACCTGATGCTGAGGAAACTCAACTGATGCTAAAAGCCATTGGGGTGAACAGTATGGACGAATTAATTGACCAGACAGTGCCTGATAAGATCAGGTTGGAAGGTGAGTTAGATCTACCTCGCGCTGTTAGCGAACACGAGTACCTACAAAACTTGAAAGAGAAGGCTGCTAAGAACAAGCTCTTTAAGACTTATATCGGTATGGGCTATAGCAATACCATTGTGCCAGGAGTAATTCAGCGGAATATTTTGGAGAACCCAGGTTGGTATACGCAATACACACCTTACCAAGCAGAAATAGCACAGGGGCGTTTAGAGGCGTTATTGAATTTCCAAACTATGGTGAGCGATTTAACTGCTTTACCAGTTGCCAACGCATCGCTACTAGATGAAGGTACCGCTGCTGCTGAAGCGATGAGTATGCTATTCAGCCATCGCAATAAGCGTAAAATAGAGGCCGCTGTTTTTGTTGCTAGTGATAAGTGCTTGCCCCAAACACTTGATCTTCTTAAAACAAGAGCATTACCAATAGGTGTTGAACTGAAAGTGGTTGACATCGAAAACTTCGAGTTTGATAACACCGTGTTTGGCGCATTACTTCAATACCCAGGTAAAGACGGCTACATAGCCAATTACCGTGAGCTAATAGAAAAAGCCCATGCTGCTGGTACTAAAGTGGTAATGGCAGCCGATATTATGAGCCTTGCCCTTTTAACTCCTCCAGGAGAATTGGGTGCTGATGTAGCTGTCGGTAATACCCAGCGATTGGGCGTTCCGTTAGGCTATGGTGGTCCACACGCAGCCTACTTTGCTTGTAGGGAAGATTATACCCGTATTATACCAGGTCGTATAATCGGTGTTTCCGTAGGTAGTAATGGCGAGCAAGCCTTACGCATGGCTCTGCAAACTCGTGAGCAACACATCCGCAGAGAAAAAGCTACATCTAACATTTGTACCGCTCAGGCGCTATTGGCTATTATGGCTGGTATGTATGGTGTATATCATGGGCCAAAGGGCTTAAAAGCTATTGCAACCCGCATTCACCAGCAGGCTAGAGTACTTAGCAAAGATCTAAAAGACTTAGGCTACCAGCAAGACAATGAATTTTTCTTCGATACTTTGAAAGTGAACTTGGGTGTTGATGAGGAATTACGTAACCGCATCAAATCTATCGCAGTTGGTAATGAGATAAACTTTGGATTTACTGATGAAAATGAAGTAGTTATCTCTTTAGATGAAGCTACTATGCCAGAAGACGTTCAAGCCATAGCCGCTGTATTTGCTACGGCTAAAGGCATTACAACGGAAAAGAAAGCTATTACTTCTATCGAAGTAAGTTATCAGTTACAAGACGAATTGAAACGTACTTCAGACTACCTAACTCACCCCGTATTCAATAGTCATCAGAGCGAGACAGAAATGTTACGTTACATTAAGTCATTAGAGGCTAAAGACCTTTCATTGACACAGTCGATGATAGCTTTGGGTTCTTGTACTATGAAGTTGAATGCTACTACGCAGTTAGTGCCTATCAGTTGGCCAGAGTTCAGCAACTTACATCCATTCGTACCGGGAGACCAGGCATTGGGCTATCGCGAGATGATTATTGAACTGGAGCGTTACTTGAATGTGATCACTGGTTTTGATGCTACTTCTTTGCAGCCTAATAGTGGTGCACAAGGTGAGTATGCTGGCCTAATGGTTATTCGTGCATATCAAGAAGATGAAGGCCAAGGGCATCGTAATATCGCCCTAATTCCATCATCTGCACATGGTACTAACCCTGCAAGTGCTGTAATGGCAGGTATGAAGGTAGTGGTTACCAAATGTGACGAGAACGGGAATATTGATATTGAAGATCTTCGTGCAAAAGCAGAGCAGCATAAAGAAAATCTGAGTTGTTTGATGATAACCTACCCAAGTACACACGGTGTATTTGAGGAAGGTGTGATGGACATCTGCCAGATAATCCACGATAATGGTGGACAGGTGTATATGGATGGTGCTAACATGAACGCACAAGTTGGTTTGACTAACCCTGCTACTATTGGTGCGGATGTGTGTCACTTGAATCTGCACAAAACATTCAGCATACCACATGGTGGTGGTGGCCCAGGTATGGGTCCCATCTGTGTTCGTGAGCATTTGGCTCCGTTCTTACCTACCAACTCCTTGGTGCCAATGGGTGGTGATAAAGCCATTCCAGCTATTTCAGCAGCCCCTTGGGGAAGTGCTAGTATCTTATTGATCTCCTACGCTTATATCCAGCTATTGGGTACGCGTGGTGCTACTGATTCTACCAAGTATGCTATTTTGGGTGCTAACTATATTAAGAAGCGCATTGAGAAGGACTACAAAGTACTTTTTACTGGTGCTAACGACCGTGTAGCCCACGAGTTAATAGTTGATTTCCGTGAGTTTAAGGCTGGTGGAATTGAAGTGGAAGATGTGGCGAAGCGCCTTATTGATTATGGTTTCCATGCACCAACCATGAGTTGGCCTGTACCGGGTACTATGATGATTGAGCCTACCGAAAGTGAAGATATGGCCGAGCTTGACCGCTTTTGTGATGCCTTATTGAGCATCAAAAAAGAGATAGAAGCCGTAATTACTGGTACTGCTGACCTAGAAGACAACGTGCTTAAGAATGCCCCACATACCGTTAAAGTAATTACTGCTGATGAGTGGACACACAAGTATGGTCGCCAACAAGCAGCCTTTCCCCTACCCTATGTGGTAGAGAAAAAATTCTGGCCAGCCGTTGGTCGCGTGAATAACAGCCATGGCGATAGGAACTTGATATGTACTTGCCCTAGTGTGGAGAGTTACATGGAGGAAGTTGCTGAGTAACTAGTAACTAGTATTTAGTAGATAGATTTTTGTGCGCTAGGTCATATTGAGGCCCTCGAAATATGAAGTGCAGAGGAGGGTACTTAATACTTCTTTTAGTTCAATCTGATGATCTGGTCGCATAGTTTTGGCAGCTTGATAAAACTTTGTAAGCCTTAACCAGCAAGGCACACAATAGATATTAGATATCTTACATTTATGCGCAATTCCCGTAACCCAATGTGGGTGCGGCTTCCAATTATATAACCCTAAATAGTTATGGATGCAAAAAGTACATTTTCGCCCCGAATTTTGACTTTAGCAAGGCTTTTTGGCTTATAGTCTACTGCCCATAGTCGGTGGCGTTCGATTCCGCGCAAGTCACTCTGAGCATGAAGCGTAGCTGAATAGTCGAAGAGTGCAGTGCTGGGAAAGGTACTTTATTATTCGTTTAGTACCACTGCTGGCGTTACAAACAAGTACGATTAGGGGTTAAGTAGGTAGTAATAGTACTTAGCAAATAGCCCCCAATGAATGTCATTGCGAGGGAGGCACGACCGTGGCAATCTGCTTACTAAGGATTTATTGCTGTAGCCTTCCCGTAGATTGCCACACTTCGCTACGCTGCGTTCGCAATGACAGGTTGGGGTATGGAGTTTACCCGCTTTAGTTGTAGCCAGTTTGTAATTGGTGACTATACGGCAAAGCCCCGAGCATCGGGGCGTCAGTTAGAAACTGACAGATCGGTAAATCACCAGTCATAGACTGGCGATAGCGGGGGTTACCAAACAATTGTGCCATCCGTCAATTGATGTTTCGCATAATTTTCCTTTTCTATTCCAGCTAAATTAAATTGATCAGGATGACGATAATCTAGCTTCCGTTTGTAATAGGTTCGATTTATAGTAAACTCCATTACCGATTCGAGATAGAAGTACTTATCTACTACCTTAGGTCTAACTGCAATATTGTCTGTCAAATGTTTATCAGCGACACTTGGGTAAATTATACAATCAATGAAGTCTGAATTATCTCCATTTTTTATTTTGAAAATTTCATCCGAAAATAGGGCTGAAATTAAATATTCCCGATGGTCGTTGATAGGTTTAGAAAATTCTCTTCCTAAGAGCTCAAAGTATCTTTTAAGCAATTCTGAAAATTCTGAAGGCTGAAATTGAGAGAATTCCTCAAACGCGAGCCCCCCTCTAGTAGATGTTTGGCTTGGTAATTTTTTTGACAAGTTAAAGATAGGGTATGAGGTGAGTTCTTTCTTTGACTTCCATACACCCAATGTAAGTAATTTTCCTAATGGGGGTTGTGTTTCTAACAAAGCGCTATCCTTTGCTTCACAAGCATAAAAGACTGTTCTGCTTGGGGTATTTGCTCGATTATATTGATTATTTTTCTTAACTACTTCAATCGGTGGATATTTTAAGTATTTAACATTGCGTAGTCTCTCATTTACACCGCAAACCTTTTCATTTACAACAAGCCTAAAAACTTTTTCAATCGTTAATGAATTGGTTATTATTGGTCGTGAGTTGAATGCGTAATACAGATAGTTTTTAAAATCTTCTATATCTAAATCCCGAAATTTTGAATAAGGTAATAA
>CAYGTK010000067.1:0-18250 GCA_964352775.1 uncultured Chitinophagaceae bacterium | reverse complement strand
GCGAGCACCAGAAGCACTCACATCAAAGTAAGACTGACCAGCAACAAACTCCAGTTTGGAGTTACCATTGGTAAGCATGTTTTTAATAGTAATAGAGTGGCCCCCTTGATTGGGTCCACATCCGTCTGACCAAGCTGTACTTGCCAGATAACGGTCGGCGTCATCAGGGCACAATGCGGAATAATCGCATCCTTGAGCCTGAACGTCGTTTACTGCCCATGCGAACATGACCAGTAGTAACAGGGTTAGTTTTTTCATAATTAATACAGGTTTGTTTTTCAAAATTTTTATAGTTGTCGGTTTATGTAAGTTATTCAATCTAAGTGAAAAGCAGTAGCAAAAATAATCTTTCTACTGTAAAAAGTGTACAAATTAGTTTAAGGCTGTGTTAATTCTAGGTAGTTGGTCATTATTACTCGCAAAAATAGTCTCGCTTTTAATACTTAGTGTAAAAGTTATGAACACCTAGGCAATTACACCTACTTATTCAAGACTTAGGCAATGTATACCCTTGCAACAGTAAAGTCAACTTTATTTTCCAACTTTTTATACACTTCGTAGTACAGCAAATAAAAAGCCCTGTAACTCAAGAGCTACAGGGCTTAATTATTTTTAAAGAAAAAATATTATTCTGCCTTTGTCCAGTTTTCGGTACGCCCGAACATGCTAATACCAACGTAACCACGTACATCTAATTCACTTGGACTTTTCAAGGTCATCTTACAGCTATAGGTCTTTCCGCTTTTGGGGTCGTATATACTTCCCTCATCCCACTTATCATTACCATCATATTCAAAGCCATACATCAGGTCCATGCCCATTACGGGGTCGTTGTGCTTTGTTTCATCAGGATTATTCTCGTCAGTCTTCGGGCTGCCATCCTCTTTATTGGGGTCTGCCAGCCAAACTATCTTACCACATAGCTTTCCACCATCACATTCATATATCTCTATCTTCCCATCCTTCTCTGTATTATACCATGTACCAATAACTTTAGCATTAGCTCCTGGATCAGCATAAAGTAGTACACATAATGCAGGAATAAGTAATAAGGCTGTCAACTGTTTCATTGTGAAAGTGGTTTATTTGATGAGTTTACTAAAATAAGCTGTGGAATGGATATGACAAAACTCGTGCCGATATTGTTTTTGCTGTGCTTTGCGTTCAGTAATTCCAATGCACAGCATAACGAGGGCAACACATATTATATACTATCTGATAGCGCTTATGCAGAAGCCATAGCAGCTGACAGTATCCAGATAATAGATGTGCGTACCCCTATGGAATACAATAGAGGCCATATTGAACGAGCTACCAACATTAGCTACCTAGGTTTCAGCTTTAGTAAAAAGGCCGCCAAGCTAGATAAGAACAAACCTACCTATATATACTGCCAAACCGAACACCGAAGCCCGCTAGCGGCAAAGGTACTTTTAGAGATGGGTTTTACCGAAGTGTATGACTTAGACGATGGATTCAAAGCTTGGCAAGAAGCAGGCATGCCTATAACTCAATAAGTAGTTTATCAAAACCATTAATTATCTATACCTAGCTATTTCTTTAAGATCAACTTGCTCCTCTATGTGGCAACTACAGAATAAGCCTTTTTCTTTTTCAAGAAGGGCATTTCTAAACCATAGTATGACAAACTACAAACTGCCAGTGTAGTCAAAATACTAAAGGCATATAATAAGATGTGCGCGGGGTAATTAGTAAAGTCCATACCAAGCACTCCACTAAAAATGGCTATACACGCCATAAGACAAATGGGGTGTAGCATATAAATACCATATGAGACTTTACCGAGGTAGTTCATCCACGGATGCTCCAATTTTATTAAGGAAGAAGGGTTTGCTCCAATATTTAGAATAACGATACCGAACAGCACCGCCCAAAGGGTATGATAATAAACTACGCCATCTATCCAGAAGAATTGCAGGTAGGCTAAACTACCTATAGCCGATAGTTGAGTTATTGGCGAGTAGATATAGCCAAGAAGCTTATCCATCTTCTTGTAAAGCACCCAAGCGAATAAAGCACCAATAGCCATACATTCAAACCGTAGGTGGAAGAAAATATAGAAGAGATACTCTGATGCCTTTCTTCTACCCTCCGTTCCGAAAGTGTACATACCATGTGCAAAGAAATACTTCAAGGCCATTCCACCTATGATAATAGCAAGGCAAGAAATAAGGAAGCCCCTACCCTTTAGCCGTTTTAGCAAGGCTGGCCATATTAAATAGAACTTCTCTTCTACTCCAATACTCCAAGCATGATAGATGTACATTACTGGTGAGTAGATAGACATAGCTACCTCGGGCAGCATAAAAATATTCATCAGCACTTTAATAGAAAAGTCATCGTAGCGTTCAGGGTAATAGGCTGAATTCTGCATACCAGGCAACTCAGGTATCAAAACCAAACCCAGAAGGATGGTGAAATAATACAACGGCCATATCCGCAGTAAGCGGCGCATGTAGAATTTGCCTACGGCAATAGTACCGCTCAACTCCTGTTCGGTCAATAACAAGTAGGTAACCAAAAACCCGCTCAACACAAAAAAGAAAGTAACGGCCAAACTGCCCGACTGATGCATCCACGGCTGATCGTAAATAGCTGGAAGACCCATTTGACTTTTGTATAATTCCACATGGCTAATGAGCACAACGAGCGCCGCAATAGCCCTTGCGCCATTCAGCCCTGGAAAATATACTTTAGTGCTAGCCGTAGTTGCCATTGCCTCAAAACTAAGGATATAGATGCATAAACAATACTGGCTAGCCTATGCCTATACATTCTATATTAAGTACGCTAATTGAATACCTTTGCGTTATAGCATTATGAAACGACCTATTTATCTATTCGCCCTGCTGCTTTGCTTAGGATGTTCTACCGACGGCGATCTACCTCCCTTCGATATTATATATGAGGTGACCTTCGAATCTTTTTGGAGCGAGATCTCACACCCCAATGATTTTCCTGAAGGTGAAGCTCATTTTAGTCCAATGGTGGTGCTTACCCATCAGCGAAATAATATGCTCTTTCATATAGATAGCTTGGCTACCCCTGGAATAAAGGAAATGGCGGAAACAGGAGCAACTACTCTACTACAGCAGGAAAATGGAATTAGAATATTAAGAGACGAGGCACTAGACCGAGCCATAGGTACTTCTTTCGATTCACCAGGAAGTGACAAACTATTTATTGGCCTTACTCAATTCAACTCTAAAGTAAGTGTGGTAAGCATGATAGCCCCCAGCCCTGATTGGTTCGTGGGAGTGAACAATGTCAGGCTATTTGAAAATGGTGATTGGCTTAATCAATTAACCTTAGATGCTATACCCTACGATGCGGGTACGGATAATGGAAAGACATACAAAAGTGCTAATTCTAGCAACCTAGTACCAGAGAACATAACGCTGATACGCTCAGGACCTTTAGCCACAAATGGCTTTGTAAATCGAATGGGGACGTTTAGATTTGTGCGCATACGCTAAACCAATAGCTATTTAATACTGATATGAACGAAGAAGAACTAGAAGACACACAAGAACCTATTCAGCATCCCATTCCGCAAGAACTCTATCCTTTTGAGAGCGATGAACCCTTTAAGGAATGTAAGTTATGCGGCAGCGATCTGTTGGAGCCAGGTATGAGTTATGTGATAGAGCGTAACATACGTACCAAGACTAACGATGTGATATTTGAGCATGCCATCTGCATGCCCTGCATGGACCAGATAGGTGCCAAAATGAGCGAGGAGAGCAAAAAGAACTTACAGGAATATATGTTCAGCAAAATGGACCCTTTTGAGTATTTAATACAACGAAGAAGCAAAGAGATGTTGTTCGACTTAAAGCATTGCAAATTTTCAGGAGAACCAGTAGATGAGATGGACGAGTATCAAATGGTAGCGTTATGCAATGGACCTCACCTGAATCCGCAGATGCCACCCTATGTACTTTCTACCGAGATAACGGAAGAAATGCAGGAACTGCTTTCCGCAGAAACCAAAGAGGAGTTAGATGATTTTATTGAGAATAACTTTGGCCTTCCGCCTGAGTGGAAAGAGCTTTTTAAGAATAGGCCAATAATGGTTTAACTACATACCCCGAAACCCTAGAGCTATTATCGCCTCTGCATCTTCTTTCTTATTCCTCAGTTTCACCCTTATCACATCACCCGAAGTACAAGTGCAGGCCTCACAGGTAACAAATTGCCGTGGTGCTTGCCGAATATCCACTTGGTTTATCTCTATACCTACCCCTATCAAGTACTCTTGAACGGCTAATTGCTCGGTGCTGCCACTTACCACTTCATCATCCCAAACATCGGCGCACTGTGTACCATCGTATTGGTACCAGCCCTTTTCCTCCGTTTTTTTACAAGCAGAAACAAATATGATAAGGGCTATCCAAAAGGAGAACATCAGGTAGATCTTCAAATTATCCATAGGCTGTGTAAAGCTCTGTTTCATTAGTAAATATAAGCCATGCATTTTTATTGACTAAACAATGAAAATGGAAAAGCAATTAGACCAAGTAGCCGCATTTCACAATGCTTTTAAAGTACCTGTGAAAACTACACCTGGAATACCGAGTAAAGAACGCTGCGAACTACGGATAAAGTTGATACAAGAAGAATTAAATGAATTAAAGGCCGCCATTGCTGATAATGATATGCTTGAGGTGATGGATGCACTTACTGATATTGAGTATGTGGTATTAGGCTCTGTATTGGAGTTCGGATTACAAGATAAGTTCGTGGCTATGTTTGATGAAGTACAGCGTAGCAACATGAGCAAGCTAGATGAAAATGGCGAACCAATTTATAGAGCGGATGGAAAAGTGCTTAAAAGCGATCGTTTCTCGCCGCCCGACTTTCAACAATTCTTGTAATTAGTATAATAAATTTCGACTAGGTGACTTAGGTCATTTGATGGGCATTGAAGTTTGTAGATCTTGCAGTCGTTAGCATTTATGGTTTATACCTAAACAGATAAAAAACGACAGTTATGAGTACTACAAAACAAAAGCCTATTTACCTTAGCGACTTACACTTTGAACATAAAGCTTGGGTAAACGAGTTGACCTTTCATAAAGAAGAAGTTGACACGTTTGAAAACCGAATTGCCGAAGTAGCTAAGCGCAATACACAAGATGAAATGCGTGCGAAACTAGAAAGCTTTCAGAATCGTTTTATTCGCGAAAAGGAAGTGATAGACATTCTTCTTCACGATGTGAACCAGCACGAACATGGCCTAGCAGCTTACGCGGAAGAGCATCCCGTAGCTATTGACCATAAACACTTTGACGATCATGCTGAACTTCGCGATAGAATGGATACTTTTCGTAAATTATTCACCGAATTGAAAAAAGAGTTTTACCGCTTTGTTGCTAAGTGGATGTAGCCAAAGACTCTGAAAAAAAATCGACTGCATGTATAATTTTAAGCGATGGATGGTTGGGCTAGATAATAGCCTGATGGACAGAATACTGATAAAATATGTGAGCTTTTTAGCTGACGTACTTAAGCCTGATAAGATCTACTTCATCCACATACATAAGGAACTAGATGTACCAGAAGAGATAAAAGGGAATTTTCCTGAATTGCGCAAACCCATAGATGAACGATTAGAAGAAGAGATAAGGCAAACAGTAACTGATAATTTTGCTAAAGCAGGTGATTTCGATATCGATTTCAGAATTGACGATGGTGACCCTTTTAAAGAAATTTTGAATTGGTCGCACAACAAGAACATCGACCTTTTACTGGTAGGCCGAAAACGAGAGCTTCGTGGGGGTGGTATTCTTCCACAAAAGTTGGCTAGAAAAGTACCTTGTTCCGTACTCTTCGTACCTGAACGTCCATCTAATAAGTTAGAAGATCTTCTAGTGGCTACCGACTTCTCTGACACTTCGAAATTGGCCTTAGAAATGGCGGTAAATATCTCTTCACACAATGAGAATAATTCTGTACACTGTTACCATACCTATCAGTTGCCTACAGGCTATTATAGCACAGGAAAAACCGCAGAAGAATTCGCGTTGATAATGAAGGAGAACTGCGGTGATAGATACAATAAGTTCATTAACGACCTACCTGATAATCGCGCCCACCTCTCCCCTATTTTTGAATGGGATAAAGATGGCGAGCCTTCTACCTTGATCAATAAAATAGCTCATAAAAAGAATGCTGACCTCATTGTTATTGGAGCGCGCGGCAGAACATCTTTAACCTCCTTTTTATTGGGAAGTATTACGGAGGCATTGATAGGTAAGGATGATGATATTCCGTTGCTTGTAGTTAAAGAAAAAGATAAGTCACTCAACTTCTTAGACCTGATGAAAACCATTTAGCTATGACACAGATACTCGTTCCTGTAGATTTCTCTAGCACCTCAAAAAATGCATGCTTTTATGCAGAAAGCTTAGCATCCATTTACGATGAAGTGGAAATTACGCTACTGAATGTGTATCACATTGCCGTGGTAGACCCCATGATGCCCCAGAACTACTTGGCAGAGTTAGCTGATAGCGCCGCCAAGCGATCGGAAAAGCAACTTCAAGAACTGAAAGAGGAATTACTTACCACTAGTAAGTCAATGAACGTGCAGGGCATCACCATAAAAACGGTGAGCAAAATAGGTTTTGCTGCAGAAGAAATATTAGATCTAGCCAAGGAAGAACAGCCTGATCTATTAATAATAGGAACTCGACATTCAGAAGGTATGAAGATGCTCACGGGTAGTATATCGGCAGCCTTGATCGGTAAAACGGATATTCCTTTAATAGTAGTTCCCGAACGTTATACCTCTCGTAGAGTTATCGACAATGTGCTATATGCATCAAACTTAGAAGAGAAAGACAAACTGGCCTTACGGGCACTAGTACAACTTGTAAGGCCTATAGGTGCTCGCATTCACTGTATACATGTACATGGTGATAGGGATGAAACCGCACCAGATATGCATGAGCTGAAAGCAGAGTTCGTGGATGAGGTAAAGAATGGTCTATTAGAATTTGAGACCATTAGATCAGAGAATACAGAAGAGGTTATCACTGACTATGCTGAACGCCATAATATGGACCTACTGGCTATGCTCACCCACAAGAGATCGTTCTTCCAGCGTTTGTTTGAAGGCAGTATTAGTAAGCGTGTTGCCTTACATGCCGACCGCCCCATATTAATATTTCAATAAAGTATAGGCAACAATTGGGAATTGTGGCTTGACGTCAGTAGCTTTGATAGGTATCACCCCTAAAGCTATGCGAACGGAAACACCAGCGTGTGAGCATTGCGCTCACAAAAAAGACTCCCTTTTTCACTTCTGCCATTTACGGGAGTTAGATGCTATAGACGAGCGTAAAACCTGTTCTACTTACAAACGAGGGCAGATTATTTTTCAAGAAGGTACCAATCCCTTTGGACTTTTCTGTATCAATGAAGGCAAGGTGAAGCTATATAAATATGCTTCGGATGGTAAAGAACAAATAGTACGTATAGCTAAGGCTGGCGACTTTGTGGGTTACAGTTCACTATTGGCGAACCAACGGTATCACCTGACAGCACAAGCTTTGGAAGATGCCCAAGTGTGCATGATACCGAAGGATGAAATACAAAGCGTAATGAGCAAAAATCACAATTTTGCTGACCAGATGATACAGCTTTTAGGTAGATCAGTAAATGATTCAGTAGACCGTATGGCCGATATGGCCTATAAGCCAGTAAGAGGTAGAATGGCAGAAGCCTTGTTGTTCTTGAACACCTTCTACATAAATGAAGACAATGAAGAGGGTACAATTACCATGACCCGTGAAGACTTGGCCAGCTTTGTAGGTACAGTGAAAGAAACGGCAATACGTATCTTAAAGGAATTCAAAGAAGACAAGCTCATTTCTACCCAAAAGAGCGACATCATGATACATGATGTGGATGGCTTAATTCGGGTAAGTCATCTTTACGATTAGAACCTTTTTCTTCTACGAATAGGTCTCAATCTAAGGGTTAGTTTGTTGGCCTGTAAGATCGGCTTTCCATACACCCTAGCCAAAGAGACCATAGCCACCAAAACCCAGATGATATTAACCACCGTGCTTGGATATGCGCCTACATGGGCTGTGTTAATTATTAATAATAAAGCCCCGAAAATATTGAAGGCTTGATAATGAATGGAATCTCCCTTAACCTTGTCAGTAGATACCATGATGTAGGCATAGAGTACTGCTGCAGCACCCAACCAACCAATTACATTAACGATCTCGCTTTGCAATAGCTGATAAATTTGGTACAAAGTTAATTTGTTCCTGTGAGTTTTGCACTCACTTCCCAAAGTTTTTTTGCAACCGTTTTATCGTAAGTCAATTTGCCCGACTTCTTCTCTTTATACTTGATGTAATAATTCCCTGAAACTCCTGCCACTTCTGGTGATGAGGCTAAGTATACTGAAGTAGCGGCACCCTTCTCCAGCGACAACATAAAAGGCTTCAGAACCGACCATAATGTATTCACCAAAAAGGAGGAATTCTTATTGGCAATACCCGTTTTTACCACCCCCGGGTGAAGGGCATTGCAGGTTATGCTCGTTTCCTCAAAATACCTTCTAGTAAACTCCTTTGCGAAAAGGATATTAGCTGCTTTAGACTGGGCATAGGCCTTATCTAAACCCGTACCATAATTATCCTTAAAGCCTAGGTTATTAAAGTCCAATTTCGAGAAGCGCTGATTGGCTTCAGAAGAGACCATAACTACTCGTGCTTTGTCGGCTTTCTTTAGATTGGGAAGCAGCTTTTCTATTAGTAAAAAGGGTGCTAAATGATTGATAGCAAATTGCCGTTCAATACCGTCTTCGGTTTCCCCATAATCAGAAAAGAAAGCACCTGCGTTACTTACAAAAACATCTATTACGGGTAGTTCTTCAGCGATCTTAGTAGCCATTTCCCGCACTTGGCTTTGGGACGATAGATCAGCTGTGAAATAACCTACTTTACCTTTGGTAGTTCCTATTTCAGCAACAGTAGCTTTAGCCTTTTCTTCGCTACGGGCATGCACGTAAACGTTAGCTCCCTTTGCGGCTAATAGCTTTGCTGTAGCAAGACCTATACCAGCATTTGCTCCTGTAATGAATACGTTCTTTCCTTCCATAACATCAAGATAAGTATTCTGTATTGGCTTATTCCTTTTCAGGTGTCATTTCAGCAGCACCTGGGCGATAGATACGTTCGGCACCAGCCATTATCTCCGCCTTGTCCATAGTCACCTTTTTAGGTTGTTGCTTTGAGAATAACTCCATCTGATCAGTATAATGGGGGCTATCGGGTTTAGCAGAACTTCCATAGGCTGTTAAAGACTCTATACGTATAGGGCCATCCTTACCATACTCCACCATTAAGGTAAAGGAATCGCCTATGTAGGCTACATACTTACCATCTTTTGCAGGTTTTGCGTAGTTGGCCGCTAGTACGTCTGGGAAGCCAGGTAAATAGACCTCCTTATCACCGCGACGAAGCACGTAAAGGTCCTTGATCGGCACATTCACTGTACCGAAATGTTTCAACAAGTATTTCTTACCTAAGCGAAGCGCTTCTACCATTTCTTCCTCCTCCACTTTCATTCCCGTAAGGAACATCTGGTCATTATTATCACGTGCCTCAAATATAGTGTTGATGGTTACCAGGAATATAGATGGACCAACGTTATCAGGTAGTATCTTCTTATCCCAATCTTGCATGAGCGTAAGCATATCCGCTATATCGGGATACTTGTTTGGGTCTACTTCAAAAAACCAACGTATCGAGTTATAAAAGTTACCATGCTCGGGGTATTGCTTGTCGAATTTAATGGCTAAAGCATCATCAAAACTCACTTTGTCATATTGCTCTATTAATTCTAAAAAACGGAGACTACGGTTGTTCTCATTCACCCTAAAATTCATCCATTCTGAATAATTGTCTTGAGCAGCATTACCCAATTCGCACGAAGCACTGAAAGGACTGTTGTTCGTATTGAAAACATAGCCACAATCAGGATTTATCGTTTGTGGAAGTTCACGATTCTTATAGAATTCCGTCCAAACATACTCCGAAGTATCACCTGGCAATGGGTCTTTCCAATCCTTGTTCTCATCACGCACAGGTATAGCTCCATTACTGATATAGAAGATGTTGTCTTCCCTATCAGCATAAACAATGTTGAACTTTGGTACAGCATTCATATCCAGCAAGGTTCTAAACTCCTCCAAGCTCTTTGCCTTAGTCATTTTAAACCATTGTTCGGTAGATCGTATCTCGTTCTGGGCGGCATATCTTACGGCATAATATCTACCCTTTTTGGTTTTCAAAACGGGGCCTATCTTACTCCAGTAAGTCGTCTTTTTAACAGGAATACGAGGTAACCACTTTTTCAACTTCACCTTCAATTTTACCACACGCTTTTCAAGCATATGCCATTCACCATCGTACTGATATTTTAGCTTATCAGTAGGGTGCATCTTCAGTTCGTAAGTGTTGGTCTGGCTGGTTTTATTGAAGGTATGGGCCCAACCTAAATACTCATTAGTACCCAAGAAAACACTACAACCACCTATTAAAGTTGCACCATACATATTAAGTCCTTCTTCACTTACCAAATGTGCCTCGTACCAAGAAAAGAAACCTTCAAAAGGAAGGTGAGGATTCACGCATATCATCGGATTTCCACTCACACTCTTCTTTGAGTTTACCGCAAAAGCATTTGACCCATAATGACTTGGTAGCATATCGTATTTACCCCCTGTAATGGCCTTTAATGGGCGCTGTACATACTGTATCAAGGCGGCAGCCATATGGTAGCCTGCTAACACATCATACACGGTGAACGGCACGGTCTTTTTCACTAGTACCTCTTTTGGGTGAAGTGCTGCGTAGTCGTTAAATCCTTTTACAAAAGCCTCTAAATAAACCTTGAATTCTGGTGAGATCTGCTTCTCATACTCTTCTCTAACTATCTCTGTAGAACCTAAAAAGTGTACTACAAAATCCAGGATAGCGCCGTCTTTACCTTTCTTTAAGGCTTGCAAGCTTCTTGCAGCTAACAGCGTTTCTTGAACCGTTTTAAAATCATCTTCTGCTTGAACCCAAGCGAGCCCATAGGCTACATCAGCATCGGTTTCACCATAAATATGAGGCACTCCCCACTGGTCTCTAGCTATGGTTACATGTTCGGCATGGTTTCGTTCTGCAGCAAATAGCGAGCTGGCAAGCAATAGGATGAGCGCGAGAGAAGATACGTACTTCATGGGGTAGCAGTATGTTGTGGGTTTGTGTGAAAATGTAATTCTGTTAAATAAATAAAGGTGCGGCCCAACTGACCACGAACCCAATTGCGCGAACGCTTTTCAATAGGGCTAGAATAGTTGAGAAGCGCATAGCTGGTATCCGTTAAAGGAGCAATACCTGGAAAGGCCGTATCGCCAGTACTAGGCAGGTCGAATAGATGCACTATCGTTTTGGTGGTTTTATCTAGTTGATACACCGCCGTTACCTTTTCGGTTAGCGAATATTTTATCAGATTGACCTTTTGCCGCATAGCGTAGGGAAACCACTTTGGTGCTTTATCAAAATCACCATCAAGGTTTCGCCGAGAGATCAAGTAGATATTACCATCATGCTTAAAAAGCATGGCGCTATCGTACTTCTTTTTCGTTTTATACAAGTGCCAGTTGTGCAGGCTATCCTTATCGGCGTATGCCACATATGCTCCCATTCCCTCTAGCCTCACCGTTGCCCACAGGTTTCCTTCTTCATCAAAAATGAATTCGCCCTCTTCTGCACCGCTGGTGCTTACTTGTGGTTCTTCGCTTAGAGGCTCCCAATTGTAACCATTGGTGCTTTTAAATAATCGTAGGTCGCCTACGTGGTCGCTTTGGTAAAGCCCTACGCCGTAATAGGCGGATAGATAAGCCACACCATCCCTAGTGCGTAATCGCCAAGGAACAAAGCCATCCATTTCTTCTATCATTTCCATATCCCAACTACCTTCCTGGCTGCGTTTAGCAACCCAAAGGTGCTGCGGTTCAAAGGATAACATCTTAGTACCTCCTTGAAAACAATAGAGAAACAACTCGCCGTTCAATTCCAAAAAGCGGGGTTCACGTAGATCACTTTTAACATGAACGGTATACTCATATGCCCAATCCTGAAGATCAGTAGAACTCATAACATAGATATACGCTTTTTTGGATGCAAAATGAGTGGGGGCAGTTCTAAAAGCGGCATAGTATCTGCCTTGGAAAAGAATAAGGTCGAGGTTGTTATTAGCCCGTTGAACATCTATTTCCTCGGGTATACCTTCAGAAGGGATGATAGTTTGTAAAGGAGTGTAGCTAATGGATGGTGCTTGTGCACTAGCGCAAAACGAACCAAGAATAATAAAGAAGAAGAAACAGCACTTATTTACCATCACTCCGCAGCACTTGCTTTGGCGAAGTAGTTTAATCCATTGGTGTCTTCTAAAATAAAGCCCTTACGGTCTTTATTCCATACTAAATTGACGTTGTTAACACGATCTCTATAGTTATTGACAGAAACCATCTCTAGCTCGTAACTTACGTTATCTTCTGGCTCAATGGTTACTTTGTTGTCTTTCAATTTCACCTTAAGCTGGCGACCCTTTTTATTGGTATAGCTACCGTCTACTATAAGAGGTAATTCATCTTCCGTTACCTCACCAGGTTTGGCGAGTAATAGCGCCAATTTAGATAAAGAATATGGCCAGCGGAGCTTCTTCTCCCCCACACCCAATCGGATGATAACAATATCTTCCTCTGGGCTAACATAACAGACCTGACCACGATAGCCTCCTGCAAAAAAATCGCCCGTTTCGTGTGCTGCATTGCGAGGGTAAGTATCCAACCAAAACTGATAAGAGTAATTCCATACGCCATGAGAGAAATTGCGGTTACGGATAGAATCAACCCAAGCTTCTGGTACTAGTTGTTCGCCATTCCAGTTACCACGGTTTTTGTATAAACGACCAAACTTGGCAAGATCAACTGCGGTCAGCGATAGGCCACCATAGGTTTTAGCTACACCGTTTTTGTCGTGCGCAAAAAAGCCATTGTTCTCCATATTCATAGGCTCCCAAAGCTTAATGCGTAAGTAATCAGCCACAGGCATTTTCACTGCCTTCTCTAGGCATAGGCCCAAAATGAGCGTAGAGATAGATTTGTAAGCCCACACATCGCCTGGCTCGTATTTGGCCTTAATGTCGTTACATTGCTTCTCGTGAACGTTGCAGTAGTAAAGCTTGGTAAGCTTGCTTAAGGTCTTGTAATCGTCAAAGGCGAGCCCTGAAGTCATGTTAAGGAGATGGTAAAGGGTTATCTTCTCTTTATCCTCATCCTTAGTAGCAAAGTCTTCTAAAAAGTCGGTTACTGGTTGGTGAACGCTTTTGATATGCCCCTCGTCTATCGCAATACCTATCAAGGCTGATGTCCACGATTTAGTAACAGAAAATACCTGTGAGTATTTATCGCGCGCATAGCCTCTGCCATACCATTCGTACATAATGCTATCACCCTTAACCACCATAAATGCTGTACAGCCTTTTTTCTCAAATAGATCGGTGGCGGTCCATTCTTCAGGTACTTCTTTATCTTCTACCCAAAGGTATGGGGCAGGCAGTTCAATGTTCTCTTTGCGTTGTTCGAATTGAAACGGTTCGGCGGAAGCTTCTAGATCGACCCCATCAAATATCTCGTGGTCGGTAATGTTAGGGGCTAAATGCTTAATAAACTTGAATGTGGCTCCACTGCAGCTTGTAAAAAGGAATGCTGCGGCTATCAACCAGCCGTACTGTCTCATTGCGGGTAATTATTTTTAATACGTAATTTGTCCCCGAAAATAACCTTTTAGAAAGCCAATAGCAATACTAATTCAACGAACGGATGGTAATCATCCGCAAAGGGTTATTTCTGACATAAGAATGACGGAAAAGTGTTTAATCAATAAGTTAATAACAGTCTATCCTTAACGTTCTCTTCTTCAAGACTTTTACCTCCCATTTGAAAACGTTTAAGCATTGAAATACCACAATCAATAAATATTTCATTCTTAAACAATCCATCAGGTATGGGAAGATCACATAGCAACTTTCCTGATTTTTTTGTTCCATCAATACTCAAAGCAACCCTTACCCCCTTGTTCTTAGCATTTTCGATCTCTTTCAAAAGTGTCTCAAAACTGAAGCTTTGAGATCCATATAAAATGCTCTGCGAATGGGAATATGGAGGGTCGCAATAAATGAAGTCTCCTTTTCTAGATGACTGAAACGTGTTCTTGTAATCTTGCTCAATAAATTGACATTCTTTTATGCGTTCATACCACATCCAAACTCTTTCAGAAAATGCCTGAATAGATATAAGATTATGTGCACCACATGGAGTAGACATATACCCATCAGATTTTCTAAATCTAACAATACCGCCATAACAAGCGCGAGTTAAGAATAAAAAATCTGCTCCATTTGGTTGAGAATTATACGCGCTCAATATATTATTATATATCTCTTTTTTATTCTCCTGGGTTACTAAATTAACTCTATCAGCATACCAGTCTATCAATCCACTTGGCGAATTTCTTAGCTTTTCCCATATTTCCACCAATGGCTTAAATGTATCCGCCCCTACGCCTCTTTCAGGGCTAACAGTTGCTAGCAATGCTCCACTTCCTAAAAAGGGTTCATAGTAGGTATTAAAACGAGGGAAATGAGATGCTATTTCAAAAGCAAATTTTTGCTTATTCCCAACCCACTTAAGCAGTTGCTTTTTAGGGGGGAAATATAATTTCTTACCGTTATGAGTTTCTACATGTGTCATTATTCCAAATTGGCATAAGCTAAACTAGTGTTTAATTTCATGCCGTGCGAAAAAAAGAATTAACTCGACTGATAATAGCGCATCTTACATCTCAACTATATGAGAGTAGGGTAATAAATAAACTAACTCAGAGGGAACTTGCTGATAATCTGATGGTTAGTCAATCATATATCAGTAAAGTAGAAACTGGTGAAAAACGCCTTGATGTAGTTGAGTTTATGATGTACTGTCATGAATTGAATATTGACCAGTCTGTGCTGGTTGCTCAACTGAAAGAAATAATTAACAAAGGCGATGCAGACTAATTCGGACTTTTTAAATCTAAACCTTGATTTCTGGGCATGTGTTAAGCTCATAAGTCAAAAAACAGGATATACCGATAGAAAAACAAAGGGTGTTCATACTCCATCGTTGGATAGGGTTTTACAGGTTTTTAAAGAATCTGGACTTTCAACCAATAGGATATTCTTCGAGAATGCTGTAGAAGAATTTGGCATGAAACTTCTTCAATATTTTGAATGGCGAGCTTATGTCTTAAATGATGTCATTTCAAAAAAGCTGATGAATTTGGAAGAGGCAAAATCTCTTTTTCACTCTCTTTCAGAACAAACTGAGAGTACCATACCATTAGTTATGAACAAGCAAAGTGGGAGTAAAAAAGCACCCAATTACCTTACGTGTACTGTTAATATTTTGATAGAGAAAGAATTAAAAGGATTTAGCTTCTCTCATACTGCTAAAGAATTAACAGCATTCACAAATAATAAAATACCCGTTAGAAGCTTATCTAGAAGAGTTGACGGTTCTTTTCCGAGCATAATTAATCCAATAGCATTATGGGAAATAAAAGAATATTATTACACAAAGACATTTGGTAGTAGAGTTGCTGATGGAGTTTACGAAACGCAGCTCGATGGATTGGAACTGCAAGAAGTCAGAAAAGCCCTTTCTCGAAATATCTTTCATTATCTAGTAGTAGATGACCATTTCACTTGGTGGGTAAAAGGTAAATCTTATTTATGTAGACTTATTGACCTTCAGCATATGGGTTACCTAACAGAAGCACTTTATGGTCGTGAAGTTGTTGATAGAATTCCCATTATATGTAAGGAATGGATAAGGGAGTATAACAAATCTGAAAGAGAAAATTATTAGAACAAAGAATTGACCCAAGCTATCAATTCATCTTCATCTACAATGGTCCAAGAGTGTGGCTTACGCTCGCTTGATCGGGAGAAACCTTTTCCTGTAGTGGTTACTAGTTTGATGTTCTCATTACCATACTTTCTCACCTTCACAACGAAAGCGACAATATCGAAGGAGTTGATATCGTAATATCCCATCCCCCTTTCCATCCATTGATCAATATCTGGCTCGTGATAGATGAGCATGGGTAAGTTAGCATAGTATTTAGCATTTCCTCCCGCGGCATCGGTCTGGCAAAAAACGGAAGCATCGCGATATGTTTCGTATAGTTCGTCAGGACCACCTCCAAATTCTCTTTTAAAGGTCTTCTTCATCAGTTTCTCCTCCCATCGCTCATCATCCTCTGGTAAGTCCACAAAAAGTCGCTTAGAGGATCTATAAAAGCGCTCCATGTCTAAAGGGGAATCTACCATGAATACTCCCTTTGCTTTATGACCATATTTAGACTTTCCCTGCTCACAGTATTGTCCATACCGCAATGCCCTAGTTCCGCTGGCGGATAATCCGCCAATAACAAAAGCGTCCTTTGGTAAGTCATGATCCGTTAACACTTCGTGAATGATGTCATCCAATAAAGCTGGCCCCTTGTCATCAAAATACAATTCTGGGAAATAGCTTGAAGTAACTGTTATCAGCACTATATATCCATTTTCAAGCGCTAGATCAATATATCGATAGGGGCTTTTTCTAGATGCATCTGGCAATCGACTGTAGTCGCGTACGAACAAACCCTTTATCGGAGTATCAGTAGGGATATATTTTAAGTAACAGTTACGGCTGCTATCACTTGCATCACGGTAGTGATATTCTAACTTTTGAGCATTACTTTCTAGAGAGTAGAATCCCAGAAATAGAAGAATGATGGCTATTGTTCTCATGTTGATAGTTATAACCTCAATACTACGCCTAAAAACAAAAAACCCCGCAAATGCGGGGTTAATATTTCTTAAATGGTTGGTAGCTTACCACTTTAACTCTTCTTCGCTTGGTGGTTCTGGTTCTTCCACTTCTTCTGAAGTTGTTGGAGTTTCCATTTCCTCAGCAGTAGTTTCTGCTGTATCAGGTGTTTTGCTTATTTCAGTTTCTAAGGTATCGAAACTGGTATCTTCTTTCTTGTATTCTTTACGCTCACCACCACCTTCGTAGTCTTCGTCGTAGTTGTTGCTGAATTCATCAAAATCATATTCTGGAAGAAGGTCGTTCTTCACATGATCGATGGTATTATTCATGGCTTCCATGAATTTGTTGAAATCCTCTTTGTATAAAAAGATCTTATGCCTGTCGTAACCATCGTCGTTAAAGCGTTTTTTGCTTTCAGTTATGGTCACGTAGTAATCATTACCCTTGGTAGTCCGCACATCAAAGAAGTAAGTCCTTCTTCTCCCTGCCCTGATCACTTTCGAATATACTCCTTGCTTATTATCGTCCACTTGGTGATGCTCTGATGATTGATATTAATTACTAAAATAGTTCTTTCTATCAAAATACAAAAAGCATCAATTTAAAACTTGCTCGTCAGCCTGTTGTTTTGTGTACAGTTCGTAGTACAAACCCTTCTGCGCCAACAAGTCAGCGTGTGTACCGCGTTCAGCTATTCTACCTTCATCTAGCACGATGATCTGGTCGAATTCTAAGAGGGAAAATATCCTGTGGGTAATTATAATAGCGGAGCGATCTTGTAGCAATGTGTTGAGGTGGTTCAATATTATTTTCTCAGTATTAGCATCTACTGCAGATAGGCAATCATCCAATAAAAGTAGTTCAGGTTGCTTTACAAATGCACGAGCGATAGATATACGTTGCTTTTGCCCGCCAGATAGTGTTACACCACGTTCTCCTACCCTAGCTTGGTAGCCGCCATCAATATCCATTATCTCTTTGTGAATTGAGGCTTGTTTTGCAGCTTCCATGGCTACTTCACTCCTGTTGCCATCCAAGCGTGTACCAAAGGTTATGTTGTTCTCAATACTATCCGAAAACAAGAAAACATCTTGCGGCACGTAGCCTATCTGCCGCCTCATACTGTTAAGATTCAGATCTTTAACATTCTTTCCATCTAAAAGTATTTCCCCTCGTTGGTTATCATATAAACGTACCAGAAGGTCGGCTATAGTAGATTTGCCACTACCCGTTCTACCAATGATGGCCAATTTTTCTCCGGGTTTAATGCTGAAAGAAACTTCTTTTAAA
>CAYGTK010000066.1:0-18260 GCA_964352775.1 uncultured Chitinophagaceae bacterium | reverse complement strand
CCATGCTTCTTCTTAGGAAGCACCGCCACTTTATTCTCCAGCATTTTGAAACCACGGATAAGTTTAGCGCGGGTTTGGTCGGGTCTAATTACTTCATCAATAAAGCCACGGGCAGCTGCACCGTATGGGTTAGCGAACTTATCAGTATACTCATCTACTTTTTCCTGCAACTTAGCTTTAGGGTCATCAGCAGCGGCTAACTCACGCTTAAAGATTATCTCGGCTGCTCCTTTTGAACCCATTACAGCTATCTCAGCTGTAGGCCAAGCGTAGTTTAGATCGGCACCTATATGCTTGCTGTTCATTACATTGTAAGCACCACCATAGGCTTTACGAGTAATTACGGTTACTTTAGGCACGGTAGCTTCGCTTAAAGCGTATAGTAATTTTGCCCCATTGGTAATAATACCATTCCACTCTTGATCGGTTCCTGGAAGAAAACCAGGCACATCTACGAGTACCAATAATGGAATATTGAAGCTATCGCAGAACCGCACGAATCGCGCACCTTTGCGGCTGCTGTTAATGTCTAAAACTCCCGCCAAGTATGCTGGCTGATTGGCTAAAACACCAATACTGCGCCCCGCAATGCGAGCAAAACCAACTAGAATGTTCTCAGCAAAGTTTTTATGCACTTCGGTAAAGCTATTAGCATCAGCTAAGCCTTCTATCACCTCACGCATATCGTAAGGCTGCTGGGCATTTTCAGGAATAATGGTATTCAGAACTTCACGGCTTTCATCCGCTTTTGCATCGTAAGGTTGCATGGGTGCATCTTCTTCACAGTTCTGGGGCATGTAGCTCAGCAGTTCCTTTAACTGCTGTATGCAAGCTAATTCATTTGCACAGGCAAAATGGGTTACACCACTTTTAGCAGCATGTGTAGCAGTTCCACCAAGTTCTTCGCTGGTTACTTCTTCGTGCGTTACGGTTTTCACCACATTGGGGCCAGTAACGAACATATAGCTCGTGTTTTCCACCATCATAATGAAATCAGTAATAGCAGGACTGTACACAGCACCACCAGCACAAGGCCCCATCACGGCCGATATCTGCGGGATAACGCCTGATGCCATAGTATTCTTAAAAAATATATCAGCATAACCGCCAAGTGACACCACACCCTCTTGAATACGTGCACCGCCACTATCGTTCAAGCCAATAATGGGTGCACCATTTTGCATGGCTAGGTCCATTATCTTACATATCTTCTCTGCATGTGTTTCAGAAAGCGACCCACCAAATACGGTGAAATCTTGAGAGAACACATATACTAGCCTACCATTAATAGTGCCATAGCCAGTTACTACCCCATCGCCCAATGGACGTTCCTTGTCTAAACCGAAATCGGTAGCACGGTGTTTTACGAACATGCCTATCTCTTCAAAGCTACCTTCGTCCATCAAAAAGTGAACGCGTTCACGGGCGGTCAGTTTACCTTTTTCGTGCTGCTTGTCTATTCGCTTTTGTCCGCCGCCAAGTTGTGCTTCGGCTATTTTATCGTCAAGGGTCTTGAACTTATCGCTCATCCGTTAGGGCTTTGTTTCGTGGGCTTCAAAAATAAGAAGATAGTGGATAGGTAGTAGGGTGTGATAGTGAATTGATAAGTTTGTTGTTGGTCGGTACTAGATCTAGCTACTTCTGAACAAAAAAAGCTGCAAATACTTTCACCACTATGCAAAACACCATAACATCGTCATTCACTCTTGAGCAAGTAGAAAGTTATGTAAAGAAAGAACTGAAACGCGGGGCTAATGATGATAAGCATCCCTATCATACCCTTGTATTAAGTACCTGTAAGATGGAAGCAGTAAAGGCCAGATACGTAGTACTTCGAAATTTTGACCCCCATAGTTGGGCGATAGCTATTTATACCGATAAACGAAGTAGCAAGGTAGCCGAGTTGAGGGGAGACCCAAATGCCCACCTTCTCTTCTGGAACCCAAAGCGAAAATTGCAGATAGGCATTCAAGCTAAAGCTGAAGTTTGGGACGAGGAGAAGAGTAACGAGGTATGGACCAATTATCAAGGCCGACCTGATGACTTCATTCATCAACTAGCACCTGGGCTACAGATAGATAGTATTAAAGCAGGTCAACAATTGGATAGTGGTGTAGGTGGTGAGCATTTTACGGGTATCAGTTTCATTCCTGCAGCTATGGATGTATTGCAATTGAATAAAGAAGGCCATATTCGGGCTGAATTGCTGCTAGAGAACGGAAAAGTGGTAAAAGCTAGTTGGTTAGCTCCTTAGCAACAATTAGTTTTACGGTAATGACCAATTCACAGCCTATCGAAGATGGAGTAGTTCTAACTAGAAAAAGCTATGGTGGTGTTCGGTCGCTTATGTTCTTCCCAGTTGTTATGGTTCTTGCTGTCCTATTCCTCGTACTTAATAAGTGGTGGCTAGCCTTACTTATAACTGTTGCATTGGCACTTGTTTATTATCAATACAGAATGAACAAGGCCATTGAGAAGATAAGCTTTAGCAAAAAGGAGATAGTGCTGCACAAAAGGAACGCTAGGTCGCAAATTTTTGCCAAAGGTTCGGTTAACGTTTACCTTTTTAAGGAGTACTTTACCATAGAACGGATAGAGCGATCAAAGCTGCGCAAAAAGGTTGCCGTATGCACTTACTCCGATCTTGGCATCCAGAAGAATGCCTTGGGGGAGTTAGTTGCTGGGAATGAGTATGCCAGGGTGTTTTACGGCAGATCCGGTGATAGTGTGAACGGTGGAAACTCTTTGCTTGACCTTTTTGGCGATCTATTTTTGAACGTTGTTACTGGTGTGTTTACTGGTGGAGACAACTAAGCAAAAAGCTACCCTAAAAAGACTTATCGAAACAAGTTCCATCACTAAATTTGAGGCGGCTCGTGCGCAGTATGTATCAGATGCGTTTTGTAGTCACGTTCTCTTGCTTCAAATGCTTTGTCAGTGCCGAATAGTTTGTCCGCTAAGCCAATGCTGCTGAAACTTCCATTTACATGGTAATGATGCCAATCGTGATGAACAGCATAACTCATCCAAGGTATGGCAAAACCCGAATGGGTGTGCAGGGCATTCATAACTATCAGCATTATCCAGAATAGAATAACGAATGGGTGTGGCAGCAGAATTACAGCCCCAATAAACACTGGGAATAGATTTCCTACTAAATGCTCTATATAATGCACGTAGTGCGTGGCTGTTGCTACTGTTTCCCTATACTCATGATGAATACGGTGAATGTGCTTAAAAAGGAATTTTTGGTGCATTAGCCTATGGCTGAAGTAGAAAAAGAAGTCTTGAAATAACACCATGCCTATTATCTGCAAGGTAGCTACCCACCAAACTGGTGCCTCTAAATTCTCACCATAACCCCTCCAAACCATGATATAGTACACCCCAAGAATGAAAGGTAAGGTGCCGAATACTTGATTCCCTAATACAACTAGAATTGACTTGCTTAAGGGTACACGGTGGTGCTTGCCATCGCTATGTTCTGGTGCTTCTTGAATTTTATATTTATACAACCATTCAGGCTCTTTTTTATAGAATAGATACAGATAGCCTGCTGCTAAGCCCCAAAATAGTAGCATGTAAAAAATAAAACCACCCCCGACGAACACTTCCATTAAGGTAAAGTACTTGGTTAGTATGAGCCACCACATATCCCCATAAATACTAAGCCAAACAAGAAATAGCGCGAATAGCATTATGTAAATAGCACTGTTCTTAAGGCTTTGGGGATAAAAGTTGAAAGAATGTTTAGGCATGTTCAGTCGGTGTGTGCGATAAATATAAACAGGAAAATTTATATATCGAAACGATAGTTTTCACTTTCATCATTTGCCATTATTTCAGCCCCAATATCTTTTTACCTTTGCAGCATGTGGTACAATAACATTATAGAGACCATTGGCAACACCCCTCTTGTCAAGCTCAACAAAATAACCAAAGACATACCTGCAACCATATTGGCCAAGGTAGAAAGCTTTAACCCCGGAAACAGTATTAAAGACCGTATGGCTCTTCGTATGGTACAAGGTGCTGAAGAGGAAGGTTTATTAAAGCCCGGCGGCACCATAGTAGAAGGTACTAGCGGTAATACCGGAATGGGCTTGGCCCTAGCAGGTATAGTGAAGGGCTATAAATGCATTTTTGTAACCACCGATAAGCAAAGCAAAGAAAAGGTAGATATACTGAAGGCCGTAGGTGCTGAAGTTATCGTATGTCCTACTGATGTAGAACCTACCGACCCACGTTCGTACTATAGCACCAGTAAGCGTATTGCTGAAGGAATACCGGGTTCTTGGTATGTTAATCAATACGACAATCCGTATAATTCAGTAGGCCATTACGAAAGCACAGGGCCAGAAATATGGGAACAGACCGAAGGGAAAATAACCCACCTGGTAGTAGGTGTAGGTACTGGTGGTACTATTTCAGGAACGGGTAAATACCTGAAAGAAAAGAACCCCGACATTCAAATACTTGGAGTTGATACTTATGGTTCAGCTATTAAGAAGTACCACGAAACAGGCAAGTTTGATGACAACGAGGTGTACAGCTATATTACCGAAGGTATTGGCGAAGACATTATACCTGAGAATATCGACTTTAGTGTAATAGATTACTTTGAGAAAGTAACTGATAAGGATGGGGCAGTATATGCTCGTAAACTGGCACGCGAAGAAGGTATTTTTGGCGGATACAGCTGTGGCTCGGCCATTGCCGGTGTGTTGCAAATGAAAGACCGCTTCAAAGAAGGCGACGTAGTAGTGGTGATATTACACGATCATGGTAGCCGCTACGTAGGCAAGGTGTACAATGATGAATGGATGCGTGAGCGTAAATTCTTGGATAACGATGGCCCAATGACCGCTAAGCAGATATTAGATCGCAAAGGGCACAACGAAGTATACTCGGTAGAGAAAACAGTTAAGCTGAAAGAAGCCATTGAAATGATGCGCCATAACGATCTATCGCAATTACCAGTACGACACAATGGTGATGTAGTAGGTTCTATTGACGAGAGCACCATTTTGAATGCCTTGCTTGAAGGTGGCGCAAATGATGTAGCTAGTATAATGAAACCACCATTTCCTAAAGTATCATTAGCAGCTACCAGTAAAGAGATATCGGCACATATCAAAAAAGGAAGTAGCGCGGTAATGGTAGAGGATATTGCTGGTATGGATAATATCATTACGGAATACGATCTGATACAGGCTATGGCCGATTAGTATTTAGATCGCGCTTTAGAATATTCTAACTACCCCTTCACAAGTATTTTAGGCTCATATCAACGAGCTAACAGAGCACCCTATTTAGGAATGCTTAATAACACATCCGCTTTAAGGTGAGAGGTGATGTGAAGTAGGTGTACTTTCTATAAAATGCTTATTATCAATAACTAGCATACACCTACTAAAAGTCTAACTTACATTAATACGTTGTAACCTAAGTGGATACTTTAAGACGTAATAGACCATAACGGAGATCAGTCTAGCTAATAATTGATTTAATTCAAATACGGTAACCCTTTTACTAAACCCTCGTACAAATTCCCTGATTCAGTTTTGAGCACACACAGAACCAGTGAAGATGAGAACTATGCAGAACGTGGGCGGCAGCTATATGTCGCTATGCCTATTATTGATAGGTACTCTAGTATTCTATCCCTTTTTAAATAGCCACGCAGAGGGCTCGGCCCAGCTAACTCCAAATGATGGAGGTAGCTCTTCAGGTAGTAATGTTACTAATACATTCGTTGGCTATTTGCAACATGACGATGGCGGTAATTCGCGCTCGTTCATGAAACCAAGTACTTATTCGGGTTATGATAAAGATCATCGCCTCTACATTTATGTAGAAGATGGCGAGACTTTATATTATGGTATAAGGCGAAGAACAACTAATGGTGGTAATAATCAGCAAGACCTAATACTCACACTAAAATATGAGGAAAGCGGAACCGTATTTACGGTGAGAACCGACACTCTGCTTCGCGACCAGACTAGCACACGGCACAGTACTTTACTGCCCGATAGTGGTGTAATAGCTACCCCTGCTTAGGCCTTGGTGGGTCCACATATAGGGGCTAGTACAGGTGCAGGATATACGCCAATAACTTATGTGAACAATACAGGAGGGAACAGAGATTATTTTGTTGAATTTACGCAAGTGAATGAATCCTCTTTAAACAGTTCTACCCGAAAGTGTTGGTATGACTTATGGGATTTCACCGTATATGATGGTAGTACCGAAGTACTTGGCCGTTTATATTCCAAGCATTGGTCGTTTACCGCAGGTGGTGGTAGCAATAGACTTTCAACAGAGTTTACAATGTACCCCCTTATCACCAGTCAAGATGATACTACGGAGTTTTATGTAAAAGCTGTTGAGTTAGCAGGTATGCGCCCTTATGGTTTCATATTTATGTGTAATGCAGAAGGTACTACAGCTGGAAGCACGGTAGAATCGAAACGCAGAAGTCAGACAAGTAATCAGGCCTATCCTGAGTATAAGATATTTGTAAATGACCCTGATAGCCTAGTATGGCCAAGTGCAGATGGGCCTGCCTTTTTCGTAGAGGCCCGCTCCTACTGTAGCTCTTTAGATGGTGGAGCAATGACCATTACTTTTTATGCTGAAGAACCTGGTGTTGGCCAGCTAATACTTGATCTAGATACCGTGCCTGGATACCAAGAAGGCGGTAAGGATAGACTTATAGAAGGTAGCTTTCCTACTACAGGTTACCACACCATTTTTTGGAATGGATTGGATGGTGATAGCGTTTACGTGGAGTCTGGAACAGATGTGAATTTCTATTTCCAGAACCTAGGGGGTGCAGTTCACTTTCCACTTTGGGATGTAGAGCGGAATGCTGATGGATTTAAGGTGCAGAACATCAGGCCTGGAACAGTTGATTACAGCCTCTTATATTGGGATGATACCAATCTGCCATCGGCACAGTTCACTCCACAAGAGGAGCTTAGTGGTCAGAATTCCACCACGGGGGTACATACTTGGGGTGCATCAGCTGACGATGGAAACAACCGACTAGTAAATACATGGTCGTATGGTTTCTTGAATGTAGATACGGTAACAGTAGACCATACTTTCCGTTGCGATGTAGATAATGATACCATTAGCAACTTTAATGATATAGATGATGATAATGATGGCATTCCTGATGTGCAGGAAGGTTTTGGTAGCGACCCAGATGGCGACGCTGATAACAACTACGTACCCAACTTTTTAGATGCCTCTTTTGTACACCCTGTGTTTGGTGGATATAGAGATGAAAACCGAGATGGCATAAACGACATTTTTGATATAGACCTTGATGGTGTACCAAACCATTGGGATGTAGATGCCGATGGCGATGGAATGTACGATGCTGTGGAAGCCAATGCAGGTATCCCTCCTGGATATTTTAATACCGCAACGGGACAGTTATATGGTTCAATAAACCCTACCAACGGTATGCCCGATACGGTGCAGACAAGCTCAGGTAGTGGAGTATCAGTTTACCCATGACCAATACCGATGGCGATGCTGTGAATTACGATTTCCTTGACCAAGATTCCGACAACGATGGCATTACTGATGCGGTAGAAGCTCAAGCAACCATTGGTTTTATCTCGCCTTCAGGTAGCGATGCCGATGATGATGGTATGGATGATGCCTACGATCCTGATTGCACCCCATGTGGTTCTTCAGGTACTTACATATCTCCTGAAAATACCGATGCGGTGCTACCTAATAGCGATACCCTTTTCGACTATATGGATACCAACAGCGATGGTGATGCCTACCCAGACTATGAAGAGGCTAATGACATTAACAATACAGGCTATAGCTTTGACGACCTAGTGAATTGGGGAAAGGCTCACGAGGCCAAAAGTGACTTTATTGGCTACTATGCCTTCACCACCGATGTAAACTTAAATGGCACACCAGATTGGTTGGAAGCTAGTGGTAGCACTTTGAACTTTCTAGATCCGGGTTCAGGTCACTATCGCGATTCCGACTTTGATGGTTTGGTAGACCTTTTTGATGGGGATACTTATGGCACAAATGCCACAGCTCCTGACAACAACGGTAATGGCAGTCCTGAATTTAGGGATGCTGGCTTGGCAACGCCACTACCAGTAACGCTACTTAGCTTTACCGCTAGCTTCGCTGAAAAGAGCATTAGGCTAGAATGGCAAACGGCTACCGAGATAAATAGCGATTACTTTACCATAGAGAAAAGTAAAGATGGTAATGAGTTTGAGCACTTTGCTGAAGTGAGTGCTGCAGGTAACAGTACCCAGCTAGTAGATTATGAACTTTGGGATGATACCCCTTACCGCAAGAACACCTACTACCGCCTTTCACAAACAGATTATGATGGTACAACAGAATACTTCGACCTTATTCAGGTGAATAGAAAAGAAGTGGTTGAGGTAACTATCTATCCGAACCCAGTTAAGGAGGTGATGACCTTGAACACTAGTAACTCCGACACAGACCTACAATATCAATTGTATGATATGAGTGGTGCTGTTAAACTACAAGGTATTCTTCAAGCTGCATCTGTACAGGTAAATGTAGGTCAAATGGAGAAGGGCATCTATTTCTTACACCTCGTGGGTGATGGAGTGAATATTAGGCGTAAAGTGGTGTTGCAGTAACTACACCCCTCGCCTATTACCGTAGAGATGAATGTGCAAGCGATCGGTGTAATTATAGCCGTGTTGCTTGCATTGTTCTACCAGCCATTGGCCTTTTTCTTGTAGGGCTTCGGCACTAGTGCCTTGAGGCATTAGGTAGATGTTTTGGGGCAGGATGCCATACTTATGATCTAAGGCTGCTACTTCCATCAAGTCTTTTTCTGTATCTATCACAAACTTGAAGTTAGACTTGGGCGAGTACGCGAACCAATACATAACATCTTCCACTAAACGCTCTTGTTCAGTAACACCTGAGTTACTCAACTTAGTCGACACGTTATACTGGTCTATCAAACCATCCAATGCCTCACCCGGCATAAGTGTGCCGTTCGTTTCTATTTCAATATGGTAATTGGGATCCTGTTCTTTCAGTAATAATAAAAATGGCAATAGGTCTTTCTTCTGCACCAGTGGTTCACCACCCGTTATCACCAAGTTAGCACATTGGTAGGCCGCCACTTTTTCTAGCAAGTCTTCTTTGGTCTGGCTAAGTATCTGCTCTTCTTTTTTAAACTTTTTATAACCAGGTTTTGCATCATTTACATGCTTGTAATTGGTGTTTTCCCAATTCCAAGTATGGTCGGTATCGCACCATACGCAATACAGGTTACACAGCGTTAAGCGGATGAATACCGATGGTTTGCCCAAGTTCTTCCCCTCCCCTTGTATGGTATGGAATATTTCGGGTTGCCCGTTAAGTTTAGCTAGTTTAAGCATAAGCCGTAAAGATACACATCGTTCTATTCCCTCTAGTTTTTGCCCTAATATTTCAAAACAAATTCTTCGTCAACCATCAAGATTATCCCGAAATTAGAGGCACATGAGCAGCCTCGAAAAATTCTATCAATTCATTGAACGTAGGGTAAGCCTATCTGATCAGGATAAGCAATGGATAGCCGACATTTTAACAGAAGAAAAAATAGAAAAGGGCAATGTGCTCGTACGCGCTGGAGAGGTTTGTAAAACAGCTCGATTTGTTGATACGGGTATTTACCGTGTGTTTAAAGTAAAAGACGGTAACGAGATAACCACCTACTTTAATTACGATGCCCGCAACCCCATAGTAGCCAGCTTTGTATCAATGCTAATGGGCACACCAAGTGTAGAAACTGTAGAATGCATCGTTTCAGGTGAGGTGCTTAAAATGAGCTATGCCGATTGGGAAGGGCTGTACCATAAAAGTCATCAGCTAAATACCTTTGGACGGATAATGGCGGAGTTCAACTATGTGCTTGCTATGGAGCGCATTGATGCCTTACAATACCATACCGCAACAGACAGATACCTATCCTTCTTATCACTTTACCCTGACTTGGTTAACCGCATACCTCATCATTACATAGCCACCTACCTAGGCATTACCCCTGAATCGCTCAGTCGGATACGAAAAGAATTGGCCAAGGGCTAAATCTTACCATACATCAATGCAGCCGTAATTCGCTACTCATAGCTTTGGTGAACATCAATTAAATGTTTCACCAAAACATAATAGCTATGAACAAGAAAATAAAGATTCCCATTAAAAGAGATGTGCTTGAAGAAATTGCAATTACAGGCTCTTGCTTTCTACTGGCAACTTTTTTTATTGTTCTAGACAAGCCTTGGCAAGGCAGTAACAACTTGTATTTCTTATTTTTCGGAATAATAACTCTTGTAGGTCTTCCTTTCTTTTACTTGGATGATATAGAATACAAGTACGAATTCAGAGACCCTCCGTCAAAAGCTCGTTTCACTATCCCTTTTAGTAGAGTAACCTTTGAGATGGCCTTACAATTTGCTATTGCTATATGTTACCTCATTTCTATAATATCTACTAATGCACCCTGGTGTTTTCATGTGGGCTTAGCTATACTGGGTATATGCATATTTACGCTAAAAGCTTACATAGAGAACGATAACAGCATTAGGTTTAAAAGTGACTATGTTCTTTTAGATGATAGATCTGAAGAAGAAAAAGCAGCTGCAAAAGTTCAACAAGAACATAAAGAAAAGGACAAAGGAGACTTTGTTTATGATAAAGATCACTTTACCTTAGAGATAGACAGGAGAGGTTTGTTAGCTCTATTCGGAATAGAACGAAAGGTAACACACACTATTAAATGGGATGACATTGATGCTATTATGGTGTACAAAACCGATAGCTATGCCTACGATACTATTTGGGTGGCCATTTTCCCTACCGAAGGAGAGGTTATTCAATTTAACGAAGACACACCTGGCTTCACCTACTTTACTCAGACGGCAATATACACTCACTTAACAGAGGCAGCACCATTTCACAGTTGGTTTCTAAACGTTATGGCACCAGCCTTTGAACCCACCCCAACTATGATCTACCAAAAAGGCGAAAACCTGAACACTGAGGGGTGTGAACCCCAGGCCGCCTAACACTTAACACTATAAAAGAATGAGCATGTACAAGCACTATATAAACAATAAGCCCATTATTATTATCCCTTCTTTTTTTACTGCAAAGGAATGTGACACCCTACTGGAAGAGAAGCTCGGACTATTCAATAAAGCCAACACGCACTACCCCAAGTATTACCGTAATAATGATAGACTAGAAGAGAACGACCATGCCCTAGCTAAAAGCTGCTTTAAGCGGCTGCAAGCATTGAACATACCTGAACTAGATGAAGCTACCCGTATGAACGAGAAGCTTCGCTACTGTAGATATGCTAGCGACCAACAATTCTCAAAACATCAAGACGGTGTTTATTACCCAAATGAAAAGGAAGCTTCTAAATACACCTTCCTACTGTACCTGAATGATAAAATGGATTTCAGCGGGGGAAACACTCAATTCTTCGAGTCAAAACAAGATAGGTCAGTAAGCTTCGAAATAGAACCTAAAAGAGGCGACTTAGTACTGTTTGACCATACCCTTTGGCATAGCGGCAGCTTGGTTACGGAAGGAGAGAAATTCATCTTACGATCTGATATTCTGGTGAGTGCCCATTCACAAGCAGATAAGCATAGAGGCTATGTTTGGTGTTTGGAGCATGGGGCGGACAATACCTTATACAGCGGTGGTCGCGATGCAGTTATTCGTCATTGGTCGGCAGATATGCACTTGCTAAACTCCTTTCAGGTTCATAAGCGGTCTGTGATCGACATTTGCCAAATGGATAGCAACAGCTACGCTTCTTCTTCTCGTGATATGACCATTAAGTGCTGGAACAGCAAAGGGGAAGTAACAGCCGCTAAGAAGCTAGATCACATGATCTTATGTCTGCAAAAATGTGGCGACCTACTACTAGCTGGCAACACCAAGGGTGAGGTGCTAGTATTTGACCAAACGCTTCGCCAACTACAAACCATAAAAATGCACAGTAGCTGGGTTTGGGGAGTAGCTCACTATGAAGGCTTCATTTATTCTACTTCCGACGATGGTAAGATCTGTAGAAGTAAATTGGATGGAACATTTAGAAACATCTACGCTCACGAGGTTGGTCTATTCTCCCTAAATATTTCACCAGAAGGAATGCTCCATTGTGGCATGCAGAATGGTAAGATGATAGAAATAGACCTAAGGCATAGGGTCATTCGAAAAGACAGGGTCCACTTTGATCTCATTCGCTCTATCGCTTACTTTAAAGATGGCATATTGAGTTGTGGGGAGGATAATGCCATCTATTACAATAGCGCTGGCATTAAGCAACTGATAGGCACCCACAACAATTTCGTGCAAGACCTATTGGTGATGGACAAAACTATCTATAGCGCAGGTTATGATGGAAGCATTAAGATATGGCAAGTGCAAGGTCTACCTGAACCTGACACTATGGAAGGTGTGTATTGTTAAGAGTACTCCCTTAACACCTCTCTAACCCTACCCAAATAACTCTCACCAAACAGCAGCACATGTATCAGTAAGGGATACAACTGATGAATGCCCACTCGATCGGAGAATTCGGGCTGCAGCGGGTAGGCTGCTTCATAGGAATTATAGAATTGGGGTTGAAAGCCACCGAAAAGCATGGTCATGGCTATATCGGCTTCTCGGTGTCCATAGTGAGAAGCAGGGTCAAAAATGGCAGACTTACCATCTTTGGTACACAAGAAATTACCACTCCATAAGTCGCCGTGTATCAATGCAGGGGCTTCTCTGGGAATAAGGGTGTCGAGCTTGTTGCACAAACGAGCGATGGGTCTTGCGACACTACTATCGCATAACCCTTCATCCATACATTTTTTCACCAGCGGTTCAATTCGCTGGGTGCTGTAAAACTCGGCCCAGTTAGCGCTTTGCGTATTAGGTTGTGGAACGCTTCCCATGTAGTTATCATGGTCCAGCCCAAATTGATCGGCAGTAGTGCGATGTAATTCTGCGAGACTACTACCGAAGTCTTCCCAATAAATTTCTTGTGGCTGGCTTGCTTCCAAGTGTTCCATTATTAACCATGTTTGATCTTCAAACTGACCAGTAACTCGCGGTTCAGGTACTTTTAGAGTGTTGGTAGCGCGAAGTAGTTCTAAACCAGCTGCCTCCGTCTCAAACATTCTGGGGTGGGTTTCAGCATGATTGTGTTTCAGGAAGAAATTACCCGCACTAGTTCCTAGCTTGTAAGCACTATTGATACTCCCACCACTAACAGTATTGTGCTGATGGATAGATACATCACTATCTACTACTTCACTAAGCTTTTTGCTTAAATGATGGAGGAAAGAGTCGGAAAGCATTTAGTAACTAGAAGAGAACCCTAGTCTAACAGGTCATTCTGTATGGCGAATTTCACCAATCCTGCTGTATTTTTCACATCTAACTTTTGCAATAGATTACGTCGGTGCGTATCTACCGTACGTGGGCTTATCCCTAACTTTTCAGCTATCTGTGTATTGGTAAATTCCTCAGCTATCATGCGAATTATCTCAGCTTCCCGCTTGGTAAGCGCTACATTACTTTTAACAGGGTCGTACTTCTTCACACTAGTATTTCCCATGAATTGCGACATCATAATGGAAGATACTTCTTGGCTGAAATAGCTCTCTCCACCCAAAATAGTACGGATAGCTTTTTCCAATTCCTTTTTGCCAGTATTCTTTAACACATATCCCATAGCACCAGCTTGTAGCATCTTTACAATAAAGCGTTGCTCATCGTACATGGATAGAGCTAGTACTCGTGCGTCTTTATACTTCTCAATAATATGGGTAGTAGCTTCAATACCATCCATATTCGGCATCTTGATGTCCATTATTACTAGGTCAACCTTGTCGGGGTGGTACATTTCTAGCGCGTCGGTGCCATCATTACCTTCTCCTATTATTTCAAATTCTGGCACATCTTCTAGTAGTGCCTTTATCCCATGACGGATCATTGGATGATCATCTACCAATAAAATTTTTATCTGCTCGCTCATAGGTGGTGGTTTAGCTATACATGGAAAAATAGAAATAATACACGGAATTAGGAAACTAGGTTTCACCTCATTCGCAACAAACGCAGCTTAGCACCGTATATTATGCATGACATAGTATTGTAGAGAACGAATTAGAGGAGAAGAACTATGCGATTATTTGGTAAACGCGTTAATACCAAGATGGTAGTAGCGCATACGGCCCTGGCCGTAATGGTGTTTTTTAGCACCCAAAGTTTTGAATATTTAGACGATGAGGAAGCAGTACCCATTGCTACAGACGACCCCGTCCATTTATCCTATTTAAATATAGCCCCTGAAAAAGCCACCGTTGCGGTAGCTTGGAACACACATCGTGAGATAGACACCGATTATTTTGCCATTGAGCGAAGTATTGATGGCAGCAACTTTACTTTGATAGATACCATATGGGCGGCAGGCAATAGCCGAACTACTAAAGAGTATGAACTAGTTGATAAAAAGCCAGAGCTTGGAAAAGCCTTTTACCGTATTAAACAGGTGAAAATGAATGGCAGCTTTTCGTTCAGCGAACCAATGACCGTTACCACTACTAAATTCGTTAAGTCGCAATTTAAGGTGACGCCTACAGTAGACCCTGGAGTATTCAATATTTACGCCGAGTCGTACTATAAAGAGCTGAACTTGTTGCTTTTTGATGAAAAAGGCACACTGGTATTCAGCGAAAGTATGAGCAACAACAGAGGATTTATAGAACGTCCGATAGACTTTGGTGCAGTAGCAGGCCGTGGCCGTTACTTTGCCAAGCTAGATGCTGGTGAAGATACCTTTGTGAAAGAAGTGATTATCCGTTAAGCATACTAATACTATGCTTTAGTATCAGCCCGCTTCGGTATATCCGCTGCGGGCTGTGCTTTTAATAGCAACAACACTTATCTTTAAGTGTGCTTAAACCTCTATACGTTTTACTATTCACCCTCCTCCTATTCTCGGCCTGCACTCCCAAGATAGATACCGATGCATACATCACGCTAGAAGATGTGCAAGGCAGTTGGTACATTTTTGATACCATTTATGCAGGTGGTTCTTACGGAGATCAATACAGCGAACTTCATATCATAAAAGATAGAATCATCTTTCAAACGGGTATTGTCTTTAGTTCGGGCGGACCTTTTTGTACAAATAGAGTAGTTATCGATTCTGGCGACACCTGGTACAAAGTGAGTGATAGTAGGCATTTCCCTTCAGAACTGATGTGTTTTACGCGCAGCAAAAAAGGCAACCCCGTTATTCATGGCTTTTTCTTTGAACCATGGGAGCTTCGCCCCTTGCCCGAAGATGCAGTATCACATTTGGAAGTATTGAATACGTTTGGTTATAAAGACCTTGGTGATGCCTACAAGAACTTACCAAACTATAGAACACATCAAATTCTTGCTGACTCCCTAGAATCTAACTACAAGCGAAGGCATTTAACCTACATTGGACATATTGACAGCATAACTGCACAAAAAGAAAGCTTTAGCATGCTCACTGAAGATAGTATCTCGCAAGAACATCCTTACTATTTTCATTACGACACGTTGAGAAGAGCTTTATTAAACGAACCCTTCAAAATGAGACATACTGGCAGAGTGAATATGCTCCTTCACAAAATAGATAACCGTGAGCGGAACCTTTGTGAACGTAAGAATGTGCCCGTAAGAAATAAGCTTAAGGGGGATAGGTGGTCGCAACTGCTGTTAGCACCTCGTGTTGAGATAGAGGAAGAAGATTAACTACCGCTTTAAGCCACTAATTAGTAACCACACATCTACCCACTAATCCTTAAATTAGCCCTATGAATAAACAATGGCTATTGAACGAGCGCCCTGTTGGCATGCCAAATGAGCATACCTGGCGACTAGAAGACAACGCATTACCCACCCTTAAAGACGGACAAGCACTGCTTAAAACGCACTACGTATCGCTAGACCCAGCCATGCGCGGCTGGATGAACGATGCAAAAAGTTACATACCACCAGTAGCCATTGGCGATGTAATGCGAGCAGGCACGGTAGGTGAAGTGATAGATAGCAAGAACGACGACTTTAAAGTAGGCCACTATTACACCGGTTGGGGAGGCGTACAGCAATATTGCCTTATGGAAGCAGGCCAAGGCTGGTATGAAGTTGACCCTGCTATTGCACCGCTACAGAAGTACTTAGGTGTACTGGGCATGCCAGGTATGACAGCCTATTTCGGTTTTATGGAAGTAGGTCAGCCAAAAGAGGGCGATACCGTAGTAGTATCAGGTGCGGCAGGTGCTGTGGGTAGCATTGTCGGGCAAATGGCCAAAATAAAAGGCTGCACTGCCATTGGTATTGCCGGTGGTAAAGAGAAGTGCGACTACCTAGTAAACGAGCTGGGTTTTGATGCCGCTATTGATTACAAAAGCGAGAACATAAAAAAAGCCCTAAAGGAGAAATGCCCGAATGGTATCGATGTATACTTTGATAATGTAGGTGGCGAAATACTAGATGCTGTATTGACCCGATTGAACCGGCATGCGCGTATTCCTATTTGTGGGGCTATATCGCAGTATAACAGTACGGAAATAAAAGGACCAGCCAACTACTTATCGCTACTGGTTAACCGAGCCAGAATGGAAGGATTTGTGGTTATGGACTATGCTAAAGATTACCGAACTGCCGCTATGGAAATGGGTGGATGGATGATGCACGGAAAACTGAAAACTGCAGAACATATAGATGAGGGCATTGAGAACTTCCGCGACACCTTTAGCCGACTATTTTCGGGCGATAAGCGCGGTAAGCTGCTACTGAAGGTAGATGAGTAGATAATCAAACCAACATCATCATGGCTTACGAACTAAAAACCAAACTGAACGACGCCAGCGTAGAAGACTTTTTGAATAAGGTAGAGGACGACAAACGCCGTGAAGATAGTTTTGTAGTACTAGACATAATGCGAGAGCTAACTGGCCAAGAACCCAAAATGTGGGGTGGCAGCATTATAGGCTTTGGCAGCTACCATTACAAGTACGCCAGCGGACAAGAGGGCGATTGGATGATAACGGGCTTCTCGCCACGAAAAACCTCACTAACGGTATATATAATGCCAGGCTTTGAGCGATACGATGAGCTGATGGGCCGCCTAGGCAAGTTCAAAACGGGCAAAAGCTGCCTCTACATCAAAAAGCTGGAAGATGTGGATATGGTTACCCTAAAGGAGCTTATCAAAAGTGGCTACGAGGTGATGGATAAGAAGTATAATGGGTAGGTAATTAGCAATCAACAGCTTGTTTACCCCAGTAAGTATTATCTTCATATCAAGATTTATAAAAGTGTATTTGGCTGCACTAACCAATAAAGTATATACGAATGAAAAACATCCTACTACTAGCTGCATTACTCTGTGGCGTAACGATGAGCATCAATGCCCAGAACGTAAAAACCCTAGAGGCTGAGGGTAACTTAGAGTCGACAATGCCTTGCGAATGCGTGAAACTGTCTGAACTTACAAACAAGCATACTCCCGCTGATTATAATACACGGTATGGGCGAATGCATAAAAAAGAAAGACTTTGAAAAAGCTGCTAAGCTTTTTGCCATATCAGGAGTGTATGGCAAGTTTGATATGTACAGGGTAAAAGATAGAAGTGCGCATCAAGCTTTATTAGTACTCCAACAAAATGTACTAATGAACCAGAACGAAAAGACCAAAAACAAATTTTCGGAAGCCCTTGACAAAACCCTTAAAAAGGGTTCTAAACAGCTATACGAAGTATGCCAAGCTATTCGTGATATTGGCGCGCCCACTTACCATCCTAAATACATGATACAACACGGTATTCAAGCGTTTTTGGATAAGGAAGGAAATGGGCTAAAGGAAGACTTTGATGCAGAAGAATCGTGGAATTTAGCCTTGAACAACTATTTACACTGCAACGAATAGTTGGCAGGAAATATCAGCTTGATAAACACAACAAAGCTAGACTGTAAAAAGTAAAGCTTTGAAGTTGAACCTCAGAAATAGAGTTGGAAAGCCATGATTAAATTTATCCTTGTTTCTTTTTCTTTTTTTTTGGCATTTCACTTGGACTTAAGCGCACAAACGAATAGGAACGGTGAAATAGATAGTACTGATAATTATTTCCATAATCTGTATGATAATAATTCTGATACCGTGTGCCTAATTCGATACTCGGAAC
>CAYGTK010000065.1:0-18423 GCA_964352775.1 uncultured Chitinophagaceae bacterium | reverse complement strand
TATTTTCCACCAAAGGATAAGGAGAATTTCGACATATCGATGTCAGGGCAATTGGAAGGTATTGGTGCTCAGCTGCAAGAAAAGGATGGTTATATTAAAGTGACCAACATTGTACCTGGTAGCCCGTGTTGGAAACAAGGCGACTTAGAGGAAGGTGACCTTATTCTAAAAGTAGGACAAGCGGAAGAAGAACCAGTAGATGTGGTTGATATGCGCTTAGACAAAGCAGTGCGCATGATACGTGGCAAGAAAGGAACTGAAGTACGTTTAACCGTTCGCAAGATAGATAACAGTACAAAAGTGATCCCTATCATTCGCGATGTGGTGATATTGGAAGAGACTTATGCTCGCTCAGCAGTTATAGAAAATGAGAAGTCGGGCAGTAAAGTAGGTTTGATAAAATTACCAAAATTCTATGCCGACTTTAACAAAACAGGCGGAAGAAGCTGTGCCGAAGACGTAGAGAAAGAGGTATTAAAACTGAAGAAAGAAGGTGTTGAAAGCATCATCTTAGACCTTAGGAACAACGGTGGTGGATCTTTACAGGATGTAGTGACCATGGCAGGATTATTTATTGATAAAGGCCCGATAGTTCAAGTGAAATCTCGGAATGGTGCGCCATATGTAATGTATGATAAGCAAGCGGGTACTGTTTGGGATGGCCCATTGATGATAATGGTCAACAAATTCAGCGCATCTGCATCAGAGATAATTGCTGCGGCAATGCAAGATTACGATAGAGCTATAATAGTAGGTAGTGAATCTACCCACGGTAAAGGTACTGTACAGCGCTTTTTCGACCTAGATAATTTCGTGACGGGTTACGATGAGATAAAGCCTCTAGGTGCTGTGAAGTTGACTACCCAAAAATTCTATCGCATTGATGGAAGAAGTACACAGCTAAAAGGTGTAACACCTGATGTGATATTCCCAGACAGGTACTCTTACGTAAAAGTTGGTGAGGAAGAATTGGAGCATCCACTAGCATGGGACGAAATTGCTCCTCTATCTTACAGCATATGGAATGAGATGCCTAGCAAAGTAGGTAAGCTAGAGGAAAAAGCACAGCAGAATATCGCTAATAGTCAGATATTTGAAAAGATAGATGATAATGCAAAACGCTTAAAGAAACTAGGTGACGATACTGCTTATCCTTTAGCACTTAAAGAATATCGTGCTGCTCAAGCTAAGCGTAAAAAAGATGCTGAAGCATACAAAGACCTTATAGAACCTTATGAAGATATTTTGATCACTTCACTAACCGAAGACTTGGCTGAAATGGCTGATGACACCAGTAAAATAGCTCGTATTGACGACTGGCATGGTAAACTGAAAAAGGATGTTTACCTGTATGAATCGATCTGTTTACTAGACGAAGTACAATAAGAAAAACGAGTAAGAGAGTGTCATTTCGACACTCTTTTTTTGTTTACTTGTATCCTACTATATTTACCACATGCGACTGCTATTTACAACCATACTATTATTGTTCGTATTCTCCCCCGCTTGGTCGAATGATTCGAAGGATGGCGTAGCACGCATCGTCAAAAAGCTGGAGAACAGATACAATATTCGTATCTATTATAAAGAGCTACCGCCAGTAGGCCCTGACAATATAAAGGGACAGCAACCGAAAGGTGATGGTGAGTGGGCTGACCTTTTCCGTTACATACAGGTACTAGAAGATGAGTTGACCAATTATACACCAGGTTATATCAGAGCTATTCAACTAGACCGTATAGCTATAATGAAGCAACTCACTGTAGGCAAGAGTAGGGAGAACGCTTGGGTAGTACCTGAACGAAATATGATGTATCTGGATTTTAAAGGTGGCATGTACAACAAGAAGTATCAGCGCCACTTATTCCATAACAATATCTTTAAGTTGACCTATAGCCGATATGGACAAGCAGGTTATGTAAAAGAAAGTAGCTGGCGCAAATCAAACCCTGGCAGGTTTCAATATACTGAAGAGGCTGATAGCCTGTACGTGCCATCTGTTGAGCCTGGTATAGAGCCACTTACTTATCCTGTTAATGGTATTCTATCAAAGTATGCCATGGAAAATTACGAGAGTGACTTGGCTGAGATGTTCACTACTTTAATGATGTTCCGCTACTATCGCGACATTGCCAATGTATCGCAATTTGACCCTAAGATCAGAAAGAAGGTGCGCGCTATGAAAAGCTTCATCTTTAAGGTGAACAAAGGCATGAAGAAGACCTACTTCTTTGAGCTAGGTATTTGATCAGTTTCCGATAGATAATTTGCTGATGCCCAGCAATTCCCCGTTTTGTAGGATAGATAAAAAGTGAATTCCCTGAGCTAAGCCTTGTACATCTATCCGTATTGGTCCACTCCTATCCTTTTCCATTTTTAGCACTTTACCTTGCATGTCTGTGAGGAGTATTTGATAATTCTCCAGTTCGGTATTGATATGAACTATACTAGTTGCAGGATTAGGGTAAATACGAATGCCTGCTTTAAGTAATTGCTCCACACCTACACCAGTAACAGTGACTGCGGAAAGCAATGCCGAACAGCCTGCTACATTGGTTACTACAACCGAGTACTCGCCGTTTGCAGTTGGAATAAGAGATGAGTCTGCTCCTGATACGATCTGTCCATCTAAGAACCATTGGTAACCCATAAACCCACTTGGAGCTTGTAGAATACCACCGTTGAAGTTTATAGCAGAAACAGCAGGGTTTTCTGCAAAAGTGATGCTATCACTTACCGTTGCCTTGCAGCCGTTAGTACTTGTTACCGTTACCTCAAAAGCCGTGGATGAGTTGATGCTAATTACATTAACTGTATTGCCCGTGCTCCATTCATAACTGTTGAAGGAGTCTCCTACGAAGATCACCATGCTATCGCCATCACAAAGTGGCGGCTCAATAGCATATAGTAGCTGCGGTTCGGGGTTTTGCAGCTTAGCTACACCGAAGGGTGCAGTAGTGGATACACATCCGTTAATATCTGTAATTAGAGCTGAAAGCGTATCAGACTGGCTAACATACCTGCTCAACTGCGTATTCCCATCCGACCATAATACACTAGCAGTTCCAAAACCAATTAAGATCAGCTCAATACTATCGCCTTCACAAAAAGTAGTCTTATTAGCATCAATACTAGCTTGTAGTGGTGCGTTTACTGTAATAATTTGAGAAGCGGCAGTATCACGGCACTCCTGTTCATCTATTACTTGTAAAAAGTAAGTACCACTTTGCTTTACGGTAATAGTGGTAGTGGTATCGCCAGTATTCCAAAGGTAACCTCCACCTCCAGCACCTATCAACTGAGCACTATCGCCTTGGCAGAACTCAGCAAGACCTGATAGCGTAGAGGAAGCTGTAGGTAATTGATAAGAACAACTTTGCTGAAAGCTTATATCTGTCGCAGAATTCAATTCATTCTGAAAAACATCCCATTTCGGGCAATCATTTTGAAGGTAAAATGCCAACCAAGGGTTTAAATATCGAAATGTTATTTGGTGTTGTTGAGTGCGGCTAATAAAGCTACAGAACAAGCATACAGTAGTTTCTCCAAACTCGCAGGCTACATTTGAATTCGCAAAGCGGCAGTGTGCACCATCATTAATGGTGATATACGTTTTACAATCGCTAGCCAGCGCATTGTACATATCAGTAGAGTTGCCACTAGGTGAGGCTACATTATCGTTCTCTCCAACAAATACTAATCCTGGTGCGGTAATATTAGCTGCTGCGGCTATCGCCGATGTATTAGTTTCTGCGGCACCATAAGTAATAATAGTACTCACATTAGCATTCTGTTCCACCGCTAAGTAACTACAGCCGCCACCCATACTGTGCCCCATTACAGCCACCTTAGGTCTTATTTTCTGAAAGAAGCGAGAACTATTGTCGCCATCAAATCCTAAGAAAAGATCGACCAAGAAACTAAGGTCTTGCCCAAAACGAGCATGATCAGGAAATGGTATCGGCCCTACTTCCGTTTTTGGGAATACAATGATGTAGCCTTGTGGCACCAGTTCTTCCCAAAAATTCTCATAGGCATCGTAGTTCATACTAAATCCATGACCGAATACAATTATTGGGAATTCACCCGATGCAACTGGCGCATTATTTCCAGCAGAAGTTGCAGGATAGAACACCTCACAATCAATATCACGTGACCCATCTTGAAAAGTGACTCCCCACTCTCCAACTTGAAATTGGGCATGACACACAATGGTTAGCAAAAGAAAAGAAGACAGAAAGAGTATGCGCATAGTTTAAAGCTACGGAATTAGCAGCTTAGTACGAGCAATGATAGTATTACTCTTAGCCTCTATAATGTAAAGACCGGAGGGAAATTCAGGCATATTGATCTGCTTAACTGAACCAGTTTCCTCTGACAACAATTCATACTGTGTACCATCTAAACCATGTAATGTGATGGTCCAACTCTCTTGATAGTTAGGTAATTGAACTGTTAATTTATTACCACTAAGTGGGTTAGGATAAAGAATAAGATCTGTTACACCAATAGATTCTCGCACGGAAACCTGTTCGCTTAAAACTAGTCTAACGTTAAGTGTATCTATACAATTATTCCCAAGTATAAACACAGTATAAGTAAGCGTATCACCACTATTCAAACCAATTATATCACCATCGGTAACAATAGTTGGACTTGAACTTGTCGAATCATCTAACCCTTTATTTGGAGACCACAAATACGAACTACCACCTGAAGCAGACAACTGAAAAGGTGAAATACTAGACCCAAGGTAAGATAGAGAGGTATCTTGAAAAGAAACTTGCCCTGCGCCTCTTGGCTCTACATTAACAATAGTCTCTAATGTATCTACACATACTCCTTGAGCTATTGCTACTTCATAGGTAGTTGAAGAAGTAGGAGAAGCTACTGGAGAACTAGCAGTAGCATCATCTAAACTTGTCGCAGGAGACCACGAAAAACTACCCCCGTTTTGTGAACTAGAGCTAAGAGTGATCTGATCGCCCTCACAGATAGTATCACTAGGCGAAATAGTGGTAATCAAAGAATCTTGAACGGTTAGCACTACGGTTTCACTAGCTCGGCAGTTAAATGTAGTACCCGTAACTGTAAATATGGTGCTCTTAACCCCCATGGCTATAGGGTTTATCAATGTACTATCGTTAAGGTAAATACCTGGCGACCAAGAGTAAGTATCGGCACCAGAAACTGATAATGTAGCACATCCGTCAAAGCATATAGTGGTATCGTTACTAGCGGTTAACGAAATAGCCGGCTGAACATTTACCGTTATCTGCTGCGTATCTGCACAAACACCACCTTGACCTATTACAGTATACGTAGTGGTAGTAGTCGGGTTAGCAAATGGAGAAAAGGAATTGGGGTCATCCAGCCCAGTTGATGGCGACCAAGAATAACTGGCAGCACCTGTAGCTACTAACTGAGTGCTATCGCCTTCACAAATAGCCGTATCACCACTTAAAGCAATAGTTAAGCCTGTACTTACGCTTACCAGAACATCATCAGAAGCAGAACATCCATTAGCATCAGTAACTGCAACACTATATACAGAGTTAGTTGTAGGTGATGCTATGGGAGAAGAAGAAGTACTATCGTCTAATGTGGAAGTTGGTTGCCACAGGTAGCTTGTGCCACCACTAGCCATCAACTGAGCTGAACCTCCCACACAAATAGTAACATCTGCACCTGCATTTGCCGCAGGCAAAGCATTAATGGTAGTATTCATCTTATTCTCCATATCAGTTTGGTTGCCATCATCTATAGTCAATGACACCATTTTTGCTCCTGAAGAAGCATAAACCACTCGGTGTGGCCCTACACCTACTGCTGATGCAGGATCTGCATCAGCACCAAAGTTCCAGTTGTAGTCTGTAATAGTTCCTGTAGATGCATTCGTATAGGTAATGGTATCGCCTACACATACTGCATTTGCGCTTTGAGTGAAGTCAGCATCAATAGCAGGTAAAGCTTGAAAAGGGAATGTGACACTAGAAGCGTATGTGTTATCACCTGAGCTTCCACTTCCATTAGCAGCCAATCCAGCGAAATAAAAGCCTACATCGCCCGTAGGATTATTAGGTGCCATCCATTGAAAAGTCCATGAACGGGTATTTGTTCCAGCAGTACCAGTAGAACGGTGGGTAACGTATTGTTTGCTCGCTGAATTTCTTATCTGAAATTCTGTGCTATTAGGCAAGGTGAAAGTACCCGATTGAGTATTACCAGCATCTACTGATTTTATCTCGAAACCGAATTTAGAACGGCCAGTTTGGTTCATGGTAATAGTTACGTCATAAGTCTGCCCGCCAACCAGTTGCGTTGGGCTTCCAGCTATAGCAAAGCTTACGCTACCTGGTCCTGAATTTAATGCCGAGCCGGCATGGCAAGAAATACAAGTGCTTTCACCCAAGCCCCCTGTTCGGCCTGTTGGAGCTCCGCTAGTAAATGATTGTAAGGTTCCTGCCAATACAGCTAGAGCTGCAATAGTGTATAGTACTATCTTTTTCATGAAAATAAGTGAGTATGTTAAGGATATTTATCAAAATATAAACCCAAAAAGCTTACGAAAGTTTAAGTCGTGCAATTGGCGTTAAAGTTTGATCTGCGAAGTCGCCAGCAAGATATTGATAGTGCGCAGTTATACCGATCATCGCTGCATTGTCGGTACAGTATTCAAATTTTGGGATAAAGGTTTCCCAGCCCAATTGCTCACCAGTAACTTGAAGCGTTTCTCTTAAACCACTGTTAGCAGAAACTCCTCCAGCTATAGCAACATGTTTTATTCCCGTTTGCTTGGCAGCTTTCTTCAGCTTCTTCATCAGCGTATTGATGATGGCTTTTTGGATACCGGCACAAATGTCGTTCAGGTTATTTTCTATAAAGTTAGGGTCTTCTTTCACCTGCTTTTGAATAAAGTACAACACCGATGTTTTCACACCACTGAAACTGTAATTCAGATCTGGCACATTCGGCTCTGCAAACTTAAATTTATCGGGGTTACCTAGTTTGGCGTTCTTATCAATTAGTGGCCCACCAGGATAGGGTAAGCCAAGCATTTTAGCTGTTTTATCAAAAGCCTCACCTGCAGCATCGTCTATAGTTTCACCTATTACCTCCATGTCTAAGTGGTCGCGAACCAATACTATCTGAGTATGTCCACCAGAAACGGTGAGGCATAAAAAAGGCAACTGTGGCTTTGGTTCATCAATAAAATGAGCCAACACATGTGCCCGCATGTGATTCACACCAATTATCGGGATCTTTAACCCCAAAGCCATACTCTTAGCAAAAGTAGATCCTACTAACAATGAGCCTATCAAACCTGGCCCTTTTGTAAAGGCTACTGCGCTTAGGTTTTCTTTCGGTATACCTGCTTGTTTCAAGGCCTGATCTACCACCGGAACGATATTTTGCATGTGCGCTCGCGAAGCCAGTTCGGGAACAATACCCCCATAAGCCTCATGTACTGCCTGGCTGGCTACTAAATTGGCAAGAACTTTGCCATTATGAAGTACCGCTGCAGCTGTATCATCACAGGAAGATTCTATAGCTAGTATGTTGATATCAGCCAAGTTGGTGGCTTTATTATGGTTAATTTTGCTAATTGGCTACAAAAGTAGCTAGGATAAACGGTTTTTGCGCAGACTCTATAAAATATCGCTCGCTTTACTATTGGTCATCTTTATGGCTTTAGTCTCCATGTATTTCTTGGTGCAGATACCTAGTGTACAAACCTATATCACAAAGCGAGTGACCAATATCGTTTCTACCCAACTAAACACGAAGGTGGAAATAGGTAAAGTAGACATCAAATTCTTCCGTAGAATATACCTTGAACAACTGTACATTGAAGATCAACAGGGCGACACACTGCTCTATGCGGGGTTAGCTCATGTGAAATTCAAATTGCGTAGTTTCTTCCAAAAAGAAGTGGAATTACGTTATGCAGAATTGAGCGACGTACGAGTCAACCTGTATCGCGAAGCTGGAGATAATACGTTTAACTACGACTTTTTAGGAGGGCCAAAAGACACAACAGTTACCAAGCAAACTGGTAATAATGAACCTTGGGAAATAAAGATCAATAACATCAAGTTTCAAGGATTAGACTTTGATTACCGAGATGACGTGAAAGAAGTAGCTTATGAAGGTGACCTAAAGCAGCTAGACTTAGTGATGAACGAAGTAGACCTAAAAGGCGGGGTAGTTGATATAGAATTCTTAAAGCTTTACGGTACCAAGTTCTTCTACCATAAATACAGCGAACCTGTAGATAAGGAAAAGGTATTAACCGAAGGGGTAGAAGAACTGAATACTGGCAATTGGAAGATAAATGTTAATATCGTTCAGTTGTCCGATTCTGAATTCCGTTTACTGGATGAGTGTAAACCGAAAAAACCTGATGGCATTGATTTTACGGACTTATTGGTATCAGATATTAATGTAACAATGACCGATCTGCAGGTGGTAAAAGACACCCTTTTTGCTACTGTAGAAAAACTATCGGCTAAAGAAAAGAGTGGTTTCCAGATAGAAAGCTTACAATCTAATGCTATTGTTTCGCAACACCGAATAGAGTGTCGTGACCTAGTACTACAAACACCCAATAGTAACATCACCAACTATTTTGGGATGTTCTATGATAACTTCTCTCACTTTCAGTTCTTTTTGGATAATGTGCGCATGCGTGGCGAATTCAACAATGCCAAATTGAGTATGAAAGACATTAATTACTTTGCTAAAAGTCTAGACAAAATAGAACACAATACCATCACTTTAGATGGTGTGGTTCGCGGCCCTGTAAGTAAACTTAAAGGGCGTAACCTAGTTATGGGATTAGGAAGGAATTCTTCATTCAAGGGAGATTTCAGCTTAACTGGTTTACCCAAATTCAACGAAACATTTATCGAATTTGAGATAGATAGATTGAAGACCGATATAAGTGATGCCAAGCGTATATATCCACATATAAACTATCCCAAAAATGCGGCCTCATTAGGCACAGTTCGCTTCTCTGGTGAGTTCATAGGTTTCATAAGTGACTTTGTAGCAGATGGCGAGCTTTACACTCAAATAGGTAGTGTTAGTTCAGATATTAACTTCAAAATAGACCAAAAAACAAGAATAGCTAGTTATTCAGGAATATTTGAAGCAGATCAATTCGACCTAGGAGCATGGACTGCTAAACCTGAACTTTTAGGCCCTGTCACCTTAAAAACAAACATCAAAGGAAAAGGAACTAAGCTAAAAGATGTTGATACAAAACTTGACGGTGTAATAAGTAGCCTAAGCCTTAAAGGATATACTTACGATAGCATTACTGTGAGCGGCAATATTAAAGATGAATTATTCGCAGGATCATTATTTGCTCGCGACGAGAACTTAGACTTAGATTTTGAAGGAACTATTGACTTAGAAAAAGCCCTGCCAATAGCTCAATTTAAGGCCCGCTTAGGAAAAGCCGACCTCAAGGCTATGAACTTGACCAAAGATCATTTTGTGTTAAGTACCAAAATGGATATTGATATTGAAGGTTTTGATCTAGATGATATTAACGGAACAGTATTCATCAATAATACACGCATAACAAAGAATGATACCTTATATAAGATCAAGAAGATAGCACTGAACGCTTACAAGCTTGACTCTGCACGTACACTAAATCTCATCTCAGACCCACTAGAAGTAGACATCACAGGAAGATTCACTTTTAAGGAGTTACCCGCCGCTTTAGCTAATGTACTACAACACTATTCTAAACCGAAAGAAGGTAAATGGAGCTATGTTGATGAAAGTATCGCCCCTCAGAATTTCAAACTTTCAGTACGGATAAACGACACTAAAAATCTAACTCGATTAGTTAGCCCTGCCTTAGAGAATATAAAAAACGGTGTTATTACAGGAAACTTTAACAGTATTAATGACCGCTTTCAGCTTAATGGGAACATCGAGAATATTAGAGTTAGCGGCAATCAGGTACAAAACATCAGTTTACGCTCATCTACGGTGAATAATAGGGTATTGCTTCAGGTTAAGGCAGATACGGTGAAGAACAGGGCGGGCAGTAAGCTATTCGATAATGTGGTAATATCCACTTCTGTAAAAGAAGACAGTATTCGTTTTGGGCTAAATGTCTTCTCTCCAAATGCACCCACCCGAGTAGATATTCAAGGTTTATTAAAAACTGACTTAAGCTATATAAGCGCTAACCTCAGCCGCTCAAAAATAGTGGTAGAGAACGAAGTCTGGAAGATCTCTAGAGGAAGCTATATATATCTAGATAGCAACACTTTAGTGGTTGATAGTTTTATGTTCAGTAATCAAGGCCGAAAGATAACTATCAACACCTTTAAGAATACGGAAGACAGAACCAATCTGAAAGTAGGCTTTAAAGACTTTCCGCTCGACATGGTTTCCTCGCTACTATCTGCCCCTCCATTATATGCATTTGGAGGAACAGCCAATGGAAATGCTATAGCCGTAGACGTATTGGGAGAACGCACTTTTACCGCTAGTCTTAATGTAGAGGAATTGATGTTCAGTCAAGATACTCTAGGTGACCTTGAGCTTAAAACCTATTTTGATAAACTAACTAATCGCATTACTAGTATCGGCTCATTGCAAGGAAATGGAAACTCCCTCAAAGTATATGGTTACTACGCTATGGATGGGCAGGATAGTACAATGAGATACACCATTGATGCTGATAAGGCCAGACTAGGTATTCTAAAACCTTTCCTTTCTAGTTTCACTACAAAGTTTGGGGGCGATGTATCAGGCAAGCTATATCTGTTGGGCTCGCTCAAAAAACCTATTCTTTATGGTGATGCAAAAGTGAATAATGCAGAGATACGCATCGACTTTCTCAATGTAACCTACAACTTTGATAATGAAGTGATAAAGCTTCGGGAAAATCTAATTGAACTTGGTGAGCTCAATATCACTGACCCAGATGGTGCCCCAGCAACCATTTCAGGTAGTATTGAGCATGAGTATTTTAAAGACTTTGCCTTAGACCTTACCGCCAGCATACCAAACGAAAAGAACTTTCAACTGATGTACACCAATGCAGCACAAAACGAGCAGCTGTATGGTAAGGCATATGGAAGTGGCATAGTTACATTGAAAGGTCCTGTTACTGATATTGAGTTATATGCAGGGCTAACTACAGGCAAGAATACCGATATAAGCATACCAGTGGCCAGCTCAAGCGATGTAGCTCAGTATAGTTTCTATCAATTTATTGATAAGGATGCCAAAAAGAAGGAAAAACAACTAGAGTATGTTCCTAAGCGCAGCCCGCTAAGTATTGATCTAGACTTAGACATACAGAACAATGCTAAGGCTAACATCATTCTCAGCCAAGAGCAGGGTGATGTAATTCAAAGTATCGGAAATGGTAATCTTGACATCTCACTAGGCAACTTCGGAGAATTAGAAATTGCAGGTACCTATAATGTTGATGACGGGGATTATACCTTCTCCCTACAAAATATCATCAACAAAGAGTTCGATATAGAACAGGGCAGCTCCATTGTTTGGACTGGTGAGCCTTATAATGCCAATTTGAACATTAATGCAGTTTATAGACTACGTGCTGCACCTTATGATCTTATTGAAGATGTGGTGACCAATAATAACGTAGGTCGATCTAAAACTAGAGTGCCCGTTTATCTATACCTAAGAATTACTGGTACGTTACTCGACCCTCAGATCAATTTTGATATTAGCGTACCCGATGCTGACCCTGGAATACGAAGTGCGGTTGACGCCAAGCTGACCTTAATTAAACAAGACCAAACGGAGTTGAATAAGCAAGTAGTAGGTCTTTTAGTGCTGAATCGATTCTTGCCAGTTTACCCTGTAGGTACAGGTGGGGCAGATGTAACGTTTGCTGAAGGTGCTACCAATACGGTGAGTGAATTCGTCAGTAATCAGCTATCCTTATACTTAAGTGATTGGATATCGCAGGTAGTAACTGACGTAGAAATAGACATCAATTATCGTGAATATCAAAGCGAATTAGATGACGGAACTGCAGTTGGCACCGACGACTTTGAAAGTCGCAGGGAATTGCAATTAGCTCTTTCAAAATCCTTCTTTAATGATAGGATAAGCGTGGACATCGGCGGAAACTTCGATTTTGGACAAGAGAATGTTGAAGGTGGCGAAGAGGGACAAACTCAGCGCAACAATAATATTGCAGGAGATTTCGAAATACAATACAGCATTACTCCTGATGGACGAATACGTGCCAAAGTATTCCGAAAGGGAGAATATGATGTTTTTGAAGAGCGTAATCGAAATAAAACGGGTATTGGTATAAGCTATACTCGCCAATTCGATGACCTTAAAGACTTGCGTTCATTACTTAAAGAGCGTCGCGAACGGCGACAAGAGAAAAGGCAAAAGAAAAAGGAAAAACAAAATACTGACGACCGCGCTAGGCCACCTGCAATAGAACCGCGTGGAGAAGAAGATGCTAGACTATTGGGGCAACTGTAATAGCTTCATTAGATCATAGCTATCAAGCATTCATTCTTCCAAATGCCCTTCGTTTCACTAAAGAAGGAAGATAAGCTTCGAAAAAACTAACTATAAGCAAATGAAAAGTGCCCGGGACAGGAGTCGAACCTGCACGCCCTTGCGAGCACCAGCCCCTCAAGCTGGCATGTCTACCAATTCCACCACCCGGGCTAGGGATGTCTTTCTATAATGGCCAATAACTTGTTATTACTGCAATTGCCATCATTAGGAGGTGGCGGCAAATATAATAAACCTTGCTCTACAGCCCATTAAAATATGGTCTTTTTCATTTTTGGCACGCTACTTGTTTTATGATAAGCATGAATCAAAAAGTGCATTATGAAACGAACATCTACACTACTATTAGTTACAGCTATATTAATGGCCCTAGGCCTCCAGAGCTGTTTAATTGAGACAACAAGCCCCAACGTACCTGGGCCGAACGGAAGACCGGGAAATGCCTTTTATGGTATCACCTACGAAGTGCAGCACCCTTATAGCTACTGGGATAACAACCCAGCTATTCCGATCGATCCCGAGATAGGTTTCTATTTCCCGACCGCACCAGGTTTGTACGACTTTGAATACTTCATAAATCCCACGGAATACTGGTATGGAACATACGAAACGTTCATCAACCTTGGTGGCCGAGGCGGAAGCTACGGACGACCAGGACCTGATGGTCCCGATACTTACCTAATGCTAGTATGCGACCCAATGGGATACTATGAAATACGTGGTAACTATAAAACATCAGGTGGCGACGGTACTACCCAACCACTAGTGGTAGAAAGTCACGATGAGATGAATCGCTTCCGCATAACCATGCAGAAGGCGACCATCAGCGAACGCCCAGCCCAACAGCCTAAGGCCACTTGGGACCCTAACTTACAATAAGTAATAACGATAGGTTCGTTCGTTCAAAACAAATCCCTTTTACTTGTTTGTATGCATGTTTTGAGCGAAACTTAGCGGCTTACCTGGCACTACTATGCCTAGTAAGCTGCTTCGCATTTTGTAGAACGCTATCTGCCGCCTATTTCGTATTATTGCAAGCCTATGAGCGAAGGAAAAAAAACCATTCTAGTAGGTATAGCTGGAGGAACTGGGTCAGGTAAAACTACAGTAGCTAAAAAAATATGCGCTGGATTCACAAGCCGAGAAGTAAGTCTGCTCGATCAAGACTCTTACTACAAAGATCTTTCTCATCTAACGCTAGAAGAGCGGATGAAAATGAACTTTGACCATCCCGATGCGCTAGACTTTGAACTACTCATCCATCACCTAAAACAACTGGCAGATGGTGGGTCAATAGAAAAACCACTTTACGATTTCACCAAGCACAGCCGTGCCGAAGAAACGGAAACCATTGAGGCGAAGCATATAATCGTGGTAGAAGGTATTTTGATATTCGCTGTTCCAAAATTGCGCGAGCTTTTTGATGTAAAGATATTTGTGAGTACAGATAGCGATGAACGATTGCTCCGTCGAATAGAACGTGATATCACCGAACGAGGCCGTGATTTTGAAAACATAAAAAATCAATACCTTAATACGGTAAAGCCAATGTACCTAGCCTTTGTGGAACCTAGCATGCGCTATGCCGATGTTATTATCCCGAAAGGCGGACAGAATAAAGTGGCTATAAATATGGTAGTGAGTGATATACGCGATCGACTGATAAACAACGGTAAATGAGATGGGTAGCCCTTCTTATCATTCTAAGCTCTTGTATTCCAAATGGCGATAAGCCTTTATTGAAGGCCTACAAAAAAGTAGAACTTGATATTAAAGAGCCTTCTGACCTTTGTATTACTCCTGATGGTAAAACCATTTATGCCGTTACTGATAGAGGTAAGTTATATAGTATGGATACTGAAGGCCAAAACGTTACCCTACTAGCCAAAAGTAAGCACGACCTAGAATCATTAACGATAAAGAATGGGACACTTTATATGGTAGATGAGGGCAGCGGTAATATTTTCATCTACAATGCCCTAAAGGGAGAGCTTGACGAAGTAGCCGATATAAAGGCCCGAGGCGAAGAGAATGAAGGTTTTGAAGGAATGGTGTATATCCCAGAGCGCGATGTTTATGTATTAGTAAAAGAGCGTAACCCAGCAGTACTCTACGTTTACGATGCCGACTTCGACCAAATGGAGGCCACTCAGATAAAGTCGCTAGACGATGTGTCGGGCGTTACTTGGCACGATGACCACTTATGGCTACTTAGCGATGAGAATGCCGAAGTGATAAAAGTTGACCCTGATAGCAAAGAAGTAGTAGCCCGATATACTATCAGAGCTACCAATGCTGAAGGACTTTGTTTCCTACCAAATGGAGATCTAGTAGTAGCTTCTGATGAGAATGCTACACTTTACTACTTCAAGCTCCCTCAATAGCCTTAGCCTATATTACCATTATTAATATCAATATTAATTATTGAACGGTAGAGGTATGTTTGCGGTTATAATACTGAACATAGTAAACAACTAACAAGATGAAAACTTTAGAGATCTTAGGAATAGATACAGCTTATGCTGATAGTATGAATAACAAGCTTAATCAGCTCTTATCTGATTATCAAGTGCATTACCAAAACTTACGAGGATTGCATTGGAATATACGTGGGCGCGACTTTTTTGAACTACATGTAAAGTTCGAAGAGATATACAATGGCCTAGCCATGAACATTGATGAAATAGCAGAGCGCATAGCTACACTAGGGGCTACCCCACTTCACACTTTTGCCGACTACATTGCTACCGCAAAATTGCCTGTAGTGAAAGATATCAGCAATGGAAAGGAAGCAGTAGAGGCCATAATAAACAGTAACAAGCAACTGATAAACGACATGCGCGGTATATTAGACTTTGCTGGTGAGAACAACGATGAAGGTACCGTAGACATGGTAAGCACGCTAATAGCAGCAGTAGAAAAAGACAGTTGGATGCTTGCCAGCTGGATGCGTCATCAATAGTAAACAAGTATTAACAATAGCCTAGAAGGCCATCTTGAGAGGGATGGTCTTCTTTTGTTTTGGAGTAATAACAGTCCTATTTACCAGCAGTCCTTTTTATGAAATCTATAACCCCCTTCATATATATCTCCTGATCGTCCCACTGGGCTAAGTGGCTACCATTTGCACAGTAAAGATATTCCCCATTCTGCACAAGCTCACTCATTTCTTCCATTTCTTCAGGGTTCATGCTATCGTATTTGGCGCCTACTGTTAGGGTGGGCACGCTCAGTTCTTTCAATCTATCCCAAACAGACCAATCTTTCAATATTCCGCCTGGCACGAATTCACTCGGACCTTGCATGTAGGTGTACACATCCATATTGAAGTGACCAAAACTACGATCAACTGGTTCTGGCCATTCTTCTAATCGGCAAATATGCTTGCGGTAAAAAGCATCGAACATTAAGTCTAAATAACGTTGGTTCTGGTAGTCTCCCTTATCCTCATAGTAAGTGAGTGTATCAATCACCGCTTGTGGTAGTTGCTGGCGTAGTTTGTTATTGTAAGCTGCATACTTCGGGAAATCAGCCGTCATATTGCTGATGATAAGTCCCTTCATATTGTTCTGGTACTTCAGGGCATATTCCATAGCCAATATCCCTCCCCAACTTTGACCAAGTAGAATGAAGTTGTCCTTATCCAATCCTAAACCCACGCGTACCTGCTCTACTTCTTCAACAAAACGATCGATAGTCCACAAGTTGCTATCCGTAGGCTGATCGCTGTAGTAAGAACCTAGTTGGTCATATTGATAGAACTCAATGTTAGCTTGCGGAAAAAAGCTCTCGAAGCATTCCATATACTCATGCGTCCCCGCAGGGCCTCCGTGAAGCAAAAGTACTTTGATAGGGCTATTGCCAAATCGCTTAGTCCATACCTCATAACCTTCCTTTAAGTCTATCATCTGCACACCGCCCGCCTGTACTTCCGTCGGGGTTTTGAAGTTCACATAATTGTTACCTTCTACAACTACTTCTATTTCTTCTTCCTGCTCGCCAGCATCATATCCTGTATACAACCAGAACAGATAGCCCATTAGCAATACATTCATTACGATGATCACTACGGTGACCTTGTTGTTAGTCTTCATAAAAATTGGCTTGTGTTCTTAAAAATACAGAAAAGCCCTTAGGCTTTGGTGGCCTTCATGTAGTAGGTCTTGTACAGTACATTCAATACCACACCAAGCAGAACTAGCATTATCCCTAAGAAGGTAGCTATATCATAAGTCTCTCCAAATAGGAAGTAGCCGAATGAAAGAGCGTAGATAGTACCTAAATACTTAAGGCTTGAAACTAGGTTGAGCTGTTCGCTCTGTAAAGCTTTGGTCATGTTTACTTGTGCTATCTGCGTAAAAATGCCAACACCGAGCAGTATTAACCAATCGTAGCCAGAAGGCTGTATCCATTGAAAGTAAGATAGCACCGCCATAATAGGTGTAGCCACTAGCGGAAAGTAAAGCACTACTACCAATGGATGATCGGAGTCTTTTAGTTTGCGCACCAAGTTGTAAGCAATACCCGATGCTATGGCAGAGCCCAGCCCCAATAGGAAATAAGGTGTGGTGACCCGTTCATCGAATCCACGAATAATGGCGGCTCCAGCGAAGGCCATTCCAAAGAACAGCCATTGCAATTTCAGCATCTTCTCCCCTAAAAAAATAGCAGCGAATATCACCGTGAAAATGGGCGACAGGTATTGAATAGTAGTAGCCGAAGCCAAAGGCAACTTCTGTAGCGTAAGAAAATACATAGTGAGTGCCGTAGCACCAAATAAGCCCCGAAGGAAAAGAAGCTTCTTATTATTACCCCACGGCGAAATGCCAATTCGCTTTATCATCGCCAAACTGATAACGAGGGAAATGAGCGATCGAAATAGGATTATTTCCACAGCGGGTATGTGGCTCACATACTTTACGCATACGTTCATCAAGGCAAAAAAGAACGTAGCCACCAACATGTATTTCACCCCTAAGTTCATCCCTTGTGCATATCTGCCGCAAAGAAACGATTTCCCTCGGGTATGTCGTCCGTCTAACAAATGATAAGTCACTAGCTTAAAAAAGTTGGTAATGTATCTTGCTATACTTGAACCTTATGCTTATCTTAATGGGCGTAAAACACCTACTATTTATGAAACAACTACTTTCAATTGCAGCCATTTGCTGCTTGTGCACGCTATTTTCAAATGCACAATCTGCGGTAACTTACCCTTATGAAGCTTCGCTAAGAACAGAACTATTTAAAGGTTACCCTACACTTCCAGATGCTACCGCTGATGCTAATTACTACACTAGCGAGTTACCTGCAGCCAAGGCTGTTGATGGCGATGACGGAAAGGGAAAGAAGAAAAAAAACAAGAAAAGTAAAGCTACCGCTAAAGGCAAAGCAGGATGTTCTGCTGCTAAAGCAGGAAAACCATGTTGCGCATCAAAAGCTGCTGCTGAAAATGCTAAAGCTTGTAAGCCAGGCTGCGAAAAAGAATGCTGCGCTTCTGCTAAGAAAGATTAACTGCGCTAATACAATATTTATGAAGCCCACTTGCTAGCAAGTGGGCTTTTTTATTGCCCCTACCCTGCCCGATCGCTTATCTTTACCACATGCTAGGACTTAAACTACCGACGGACCCGCGCTGGGTGAATTTAGCCGAAAAGAGCTTGGAAGAAATATTGACCGATCACGCTTTTTGTGAGCAGAAGGCCACCACTACATGTATATCGCTCATTCAAACATATCCCGATAAAACGAAACTGGTAGAAGAAGTAGCACCAATAGTTTCTGAAGAATGGAGTCACTTTCGTGCTGTATTAAATGAGTTGAAAAAGCGAGGCTTGAAGTTGGGCCGCCAGCGGAAAGATGAGTATGTAAACAAGC
>CAYGTK010000064.1:12071-18445 GCA_964352775.1 uncultured Chitinophagaceae bacterium | reverse complement strand
TACTTGGGTGTACTGTCTCACTCTGGTTCGCGAGGCCTTGGAGCGGCCATTGCCAAGCACTACACGCAGTTGGCAATGGAGATTACAAGGCTGCCGAAAATGGCGAAGCACCTAGCTTGGTTGAACTTAAACTCGCAAGAGGGGCAGGAATACTGGCTAGCGATGAATTTGGCGGGTGACTATGCCAAGGCTTGTCACGATCAAATACATCACCGCCTTTCGCGCGAGCTGAATCGCCGACCGATAGCTAAAATCGAGAACCATCACAACTTTGCGTGGAAGGAAAACTTGGCCGACGGTACCGAGGCCATCGTTCACCGAAAGGGGGCTACCCCGGCAGGGAAAGGTGTGTTGGGAATCATCCCTGGATCGATGACGGCACCGGGTTATATCGTTCGTGGTCGCGGAATGCAAAGTGCTATCAACTCGGCATCGCATGGTGCTGGGCGAGCAATGAGCCGCCGCAAAGCGAAAGAGAACCTAACGCCTAGCGAAATGAAAAGCCAATTGGCCAGCCATAAGGTTACGCTAATTGGCGGTGGAATAGACGAAGCACCACTGGCTTATAAAGACATCGGTGCCGTGATGAATGCCCAGAGCGATCTGGTAGACATCGTAGGCAGTTTCACCCCACGCATCGTTAGGATGGACGGCGCTTAAGTAGATCAATTAACGAGATACCGTAGCCGAGAGCCTAGGTACTAGATGATAAAACGTCTGGTCTCTTGGTTCTTGGCTTTAGTATCCAAAAAAACCAAATGAATGATAGATCAAAAAGATGATAATCATCCAACAAAAACAGTAGGCTTTGTTTAGTTGAGGTGGGCAGGTTATAACTGCTTGCCAAACTATTGTAAAGCCTGCATTTATAACATTTAAATGAAAATAAAATGGCTTTACAATTAGCTGAACAATACTACGTAAAGGCAATGGAGCAATACCCTTACGCTTTGGAGGAGGTAATAGAGAATTTGAACTATGCCCTTAGCTACGACCCAGAACATGCTGGGGCCAACTGCTTAATGGGTAAGTTTTACCAGTACCAATTTCACGACTATGTTACCGCAGAGGACTACTATGAGCAAGCACTAAGTTGCGAGCCTCAACATGTAGATACCTGTTTGGCCTACTTCGATTTGCTGCTTAACACACGCCGATTGAAGCAAGCACAAAAACTGCTAAGCATGATGAGTAATATACCAGGTATATGCCGTGCCTTGATTCTGCGAAACTCTGGTTTTGTTGCCGAATATGGATATAAATATAAAGAGGCCATTGCCTTTTTTAAAGCTGCCAAACTGGAGAGCTTTAACGATGGCTACCTATGGACACTGAAGGAGGACATTGCCCGAGTAAAACAGAAGCAAAAACAAAACCGCACCAAAAAGAAAAGCAAAAAGGGCAAGAAAAAAACCAAGCCCCAAAGCTATAAAGTGCAGGTAAACTACGTAGCTACTGTTTCTGAATACAGATAATAGTAGGTGTTTGTGGCCCCTCTTTAGCTTAGTGCTGAAGAGGGGTTTTTCTATATTTTTGCTAGTATCGGTTTCAACACCGTTCAATTTTTGTTGATGAACTTAGGGGTGTTTTTATAAATTAGTTTTCCAATGATAAGTTTAGTACCCAAAGAAAGGCGTGAATCCGAATTACTTAAATTTGGTGCTCCTCCACAGTTTGTTAAAAACATCGGGGAAATTGACGAATTAAAATTCTCGGTTGAAAATGTAGACGGAGCATACTTTTATCTGCCCACTATATCCAACTACAAAATACTGAAGGATCTTAGCATAATTCCTATTTATGATTGTGGGGAATCGTTTTATGTGTTTGGATACGGCAATGAAATCAAGAAAATCTTCCACTTTGAGTTAGAACATGATGAGGTATATGATGACTATGGCACCAACTGGCAGCTGCTATTATTTAATACTATGTTCAACTACTTTGAAATTGCCATAGATGATGATGATTTTAGTGTGAAGCAGTTTAAAAGTGTTGGAGAGAAATTAGGTTTTGACAAGTCAGAATCATTGTACAAAAAGCTAGATATCCCTCTGTCATATTATAATTTAAAGTATCAGGAACTTGATAATTGGAAGCTAGAAATAGCCCAGCAATTAAATATACTATAGTACTATTTTCCCGCCAGCGAGATTGTATTACATGCATACTTACTGAAACAAAACCATTATCCTAGGCCTCCAGCACTAGAGGCCAATGGAATACCCATAGAATTTAAACTTTTTGAAAAGGCCTTCCATTCGTTTGAAACAATAATGCCTGATACCAAAATCGCAAAAGAAGCTTTTCAGTTTCAAGCGGATAGTTTTGCCAAGTTCTATGATACATATGTTGTTGGAGTAAGCCAAGTCTACCCCAACAAACCAAACACGTAATCTATTGTCTAACAATATTTTATGTAGTTTCTGAACGGTATTATTTTTCCCTTTTATCTGCACAGTTACTTTTGACATCATCAAGTAATCAATTCTACACTTAACTTAAAATTTATCGAGATGTCTAAAGTATTAGTTTCTAAATCGATCAACGTTTCAGCTAATGCCGCATGGGAAAAACTAGGTTCGTTCCGAGGTATTGAAAATTATTCGCCCATTGCGCGTTCCATTACTAATGGCGATGGTGTTGGTGCTACACGCACTTGCTACATGCCTGATGATGCTGCAATTCACGAAGAATTAACAGCATTTAATGCAGAAAAAAGGGAGTTTGAATACATTATCACCGAAGGTCCTTTTCCAGTAACAGCTTACAAGAGCAACGTGGCGGTTAAAGAGCTGGATAGCAACAACTGCGAGATAACTTGGGGGTGTACCTTCGAATCAGCTGCTGAGGCAGAAACAGAAATGAAAAACCTATTTGCTGGCTTTTACGACATCATTATAGACAGCTTAGAGCAAAACATCAAAAGTGAAAACTAATTCATAAGGGGCTTCGGCCCCGATTTTTATATTTTGCATACCTTCAGTAAGTTACGATTGTGAATACTTAATATAAGGTTGAAATAATGAGGGATAAAGAGTTTAATAGAAATGCCGTTTTAGAAACATGTATAACCATGTTTTGGAAAGATGGATTCGGCGGCTGCTCTATTAAAAATATCGTTGATGCCACTCGAGTTAATCGCTTTTCCTTGTACAGTGAGTTTGACTCAAAAGAAGGAATATTGATAGCCTCTCTGCAATTGTACCGAGAGCGATACATTAACGATAAACTTGCACTCTTAAGCAGCCATTTACCGCTTAAAGAAAGGCTGATGCAATTTTTTACCAGCTACCTTGTAGAAACTGATAAAAGGCCACCTGGCTGCTACATAATTCACATTGCTACCGAAGTAGCAGACCAAAACGAAGAAGTGAAAGCGTATTTAGATAACTATATGCTAGAATTGGACACTGCTTTTATTAAGGCTTTATCAGAGCAGAAACCGACTAGCGAAGCACCTTCTTTCTATTCTGGACAGTTATTGAGTTTATTCTGTACCTCTATAAGTTTTTGCCTTATCCATACCCCTCAAAAACGAATGAAATTTATAGATAACAGTATTCAGATCATCTTAACCAAAGTTAGCCAACATGCCGAAAACGTTACATAGTACCTACGATGAGTTGGTACTTAAAGCCCGCCACTATTTTTGGGTAAAAGGGTATAAATCTATTACCAATCAGGAATTGGCTGAGCACTTAGATGTGAGCACTTCACTGATCTATAACAAGTATACGAAGGACCAACTGTTTGTCGACTCGCTAAATAATTACGTAACCTCCCTTTCCGACCCTGTATTGCAGGAAATACAGAATGAAAAGGATGGGATCGAATCGTTCCGGCGATTCTTTTACATGTTGATCGATGCCTTGTTGAATAAAACTTTTCCGAAAAGCTGCCTGATGGCTAATACCATAGTAGAAATTCGTAACGAAAACGAACAGGTAACCGCCGTTTATGATAAGTACTTCAAAAACATGAAAGATAGTTATCTGGCAGTACTTAACAGGGCTGTTGAACTAGGAGAAATTAAGCAACGCGAGAAGCTAGATGACTACGCCGAGTTTCTGCTGGGTGTAATATTTGGACTAGCAATATTCTACAAAATAAAAACGCGGGAACAGTTACAGCAGCATATTGACGACCAGCTGTCGTTACTAGTTTAGCTAAGAGCTTATCCACCAAATTCTATTAATACCCTTAAGTGGTAACGGTGCAGCTATGCGAGATCGAAACAACATTCTTTCCTGACTAGTCTATCTCCTCTTCTCCTCCTGAAAGACAATCGTCTCTTTTCAAATCATAAAAATCAGGGTTTTAAGATAAAATTCTCTTTCTCTTAAAACCCAATAGCAGAGTACAACACACTCTAGAAACACAGGAGAAAAACTTAGTAATATCACCTCAACTTCCATTTTTGGCACGCTAATTGAATACTACTTAGCATAATCAAAAACGGAGGTTATTATGAAACGAATTCTACTCTTTGTAACACTGATAACCGCCATAGCTTTGTACGAGGTACAGGCAGCTCATGAGCGGACAGTTTTAACGGTGCAAGCGCACAACAATCAACCCGTAGAGGTATACGTTAACGGCGTACGCCACGGCGGAATTGCCCCGCAACACCGATTAGTAAACCTAAACCCTGGGCAGCACAACTTAAAAGTAGTGGCTGTGAGAACAAACCAGCATAGAGGTTACGGTCACAACCCTAATGTAGCCAGAACCATTATCTACAACGGCCCAGTAAATGTGGTACATGGCTTTAGAGTGGGTACTGTGGTAAACCGCGGAACTTTGCAAGCTAACCATCGGGTAGCTCTTGCTGGATACGGACAAGCGGTGCCAGTTCGCCACGCGGTAGGTAGAACCTTACAGCACGGCTACGGACAAACGCCTGTAGGATACTGTGCAACACCAGTAGTGCAGCAACCAGTTATACCTGCCCAGCCGGTATACCAGCACATGCACCCAGCTGATTTCGACTTGTTGTTGAATACTATAGCCAATCGTTCATTCGATAGCACTAAGCGCCAAATAGCAGCTAATGCAATAGCGAACAACTTGTTCAGCAGCGAGCAGATAAGAGCCCTACTACAATTATTCAACTTTGAGAGTACTAGGTTAGAGATCGCCCAGTTGGCCTTCGGTCAAACTATCGATCAACAGAACTACTACTTGGTATACGATGCCTTCAGCTTTGAAAGCAGCATACGCAGGCTAGAGAACTACATCTACAGCTAACAGGAAGCTTTAATAAGCGTTTTAGACGGCGCTTTTAAACGGCCCTCTCGGTTTTCCAAGCGAGGGGGTTTTTTATTTCCGCATATAGGTGTAGCAGCCAATATTATGCTCCTCGCTAAGTACAAAGCCTAGCTTACGGTAAAAAGCATCGGTAGCAGCACTCTTATCGGTTATTAATACGGTTTGCCTTACTTGGGGATATTTATCAAGCAAAGCAGTTAATAATAACCTACCTACCCCCTGCTGCTGATGGCTTTTCAGTACCAGAATATCTTGCACGTATAGTATTGTATGCCCATCGCCCACAGAACGGACCAAACCAACTAGTTGCCCATCTTCTCTAGCGCATATTACATCTTGAGAGTGTCCCAATGCAGCCATAAGCCTTGGCATATCCTTAGTATAAGCCGACCAGCCTGCATCGTTGTATAGGTGGCGGGTTTCTTCTTGGGTGGGTAGTGTTTTTGTTATTGTCACGGTTCTGTTGAGATTTCAATAATCTAGCAAGCTAAAGTCACCGATAGGATAGGATAGGATACTATCCCTCTTCTGTATAAGGACCTAAAAATTTGTCTCCATTAAAATGCACGAGATGATCTGGGTTATCAGCAATCCACACCTCTGTTTCCCAAGCTATTTCAGAAAGGAATTGCCTAAACTTAGTTCTGTCCAAAAACGCTGTTATATAAACAAAATCTGCCTTACAATCTTTAGTGAGCTTTTGTAGTTGAATTAATCTCAACTCACTGATCGGTCCAGAAGAGTGTACCGCCTCAATAAGATAAAGCCAATTCTTAGATTTAGAATATGCAATTACATCAGGTAGTTCTTCATGAGAAATGTCAAAAAAGCTTAGCTCTTTAAGTTTTTCACTATCTAAATGAAGATACTTGTTTGAAGTATCACCAACGTACAGGACATCAGCGCCATGACCATATCTTGGTAAAAAGTCTTCGATTATGGCCTTTTGTAAATCATTGTGTACACCAGAAGAAAAAACGAGTTGCGCACCTGATGGTAAATACACATCAACTTTATCAAGGTCACGAAGTCTTTTTAATTTTTGGTTTAGTAGCTCAACGTTTTTAAGTTCTTCTTCTACTAACTTCTCCCAGTTTGTAGCA
>CAYGTK010000064.1:0-12061 GCA_964352775.1 uncultured Chitinophagaceae bacterium | reverse complement strand
TTGTAGCACCAAAAGTCCTAAGAAGATTTGCATAAAATGGGTTTATTCCATACCCACGTGTGGAATCATTCGTTGCTGAACTTGGGCTTGATTGTAGCACGATTCCAGCAACAGTCAATAGTTTTAAATCTTTTCTTCTAATATCATCATATGAACCCCTGCTAATATCCTCTTTAAAGTGCTTGTTAACGTACTCTATAATATCTCTAGACTTAAGAGAATAGTCATGGTCAAGATCTTTCGCATTTTCAATTTCTGATAGCTTTTTAATATCCCCACAAGCGAGAAATGCTATTGCCATTTTTTCCAGCCTTCTTGAAGTGGAATCCATTGGGATTCCAAACTGTTCAAGAATGTAAAGCGTCGTATTAATTAGTTTTTTAACACTTTTTGTCTTTTTCTTGAATGTTTTTGACTTATCTGGGTTGATATATTCTTTCATTCTCGAATAGCGCTAATTGGTTATCTTCAGAGATAGAGTAATCGTTATCTGAAGGATCACCAGTTAAATGTTGTTTTATTTTTCTTGCCAAATGATAAGCGAAATACGGAGCTACAGCATTTCCGATTTGATTATATTGTTGTGTTTCGTTTCCTACAAATTCAAACCAATCAGGAAAACTTTGAAGTCTTGCTGCTTCTCTTACTGTTACTCTTCTCCTTCTTCCATCTTTAAGTCTAACCCTGTGCATGTCGCCTGTTGCACCTGCTAAATTTCTACATGTTAGTGTTCTCGCAGGCCTGTCTAGGTAAAGATCCCTCGGATTAACACACTTTGATGCTTTCTCATACTTGGCAACGTATGTATCCATTGATTTGGTAAAGAATTTTGAATTGTCATCAAACTGAAATGCAAGGTTACCAAGTGCTTCTCCAGCAGTGACTCTTCGGTTTATTTTTTTTGGAAAGTTCATTCGATTTTTCGAACCAATCACGATCACTCGTTCCCTGTTCTGAGGAACCTCATAGTTCAAGGCATTAAGAAGCGAATACTGGATATGGTATCCCAGACTTTCTAGTCTCTCAATAACCTCTTTTAAATACCATTTATTCTTGTAAAGCATTCCCCTCACATTCTCAAAAAGTAATACTTCGGGATTAAGTTTTTTGACCGCTGAAATAAATATTGGAAAGCCGTCTCTAGAGTCTTCTAACCCTAGTTGCTTACCTCCAACACTAAAAGGTTGACAAGGTGGGCCACCTATTACAATATCGGCTTTAGGATATTCTGACTCGCATGACAATTTTTCGTGAATACATTCACCCAAAAGATTTTTACTGTATGTTGCACAAGCTCTTTCATCCATCTCATAGCCTACAGTTTTAAATCCATTAGCTTCAAATCCAAGAGACAATCCACCGCATCCAGCAAACAGATCAACTACAGTTTTATCTAGATTAGTGTCAATCCTAGGTCTTAACTTATCATTTATTTCTTCCCAGTAGGTCATCCTCTAAAGATACTAAATGTTGGTTTTAAGTTTTCAAAGTTAGCCCTAACCAATCACTCACCTACAGCACTCCACATTTCGACTGCTTCGCGCTCAATGTGACCAGCGCTGATTCAGGAATTGAGACTAAGCCCTAATTCTCAATATACTTCTTGATCTTCTTTTGGCCTATCCAAACAGTTTCGTTGGTTTCTAGGTCGGTTAGCTCAAGGTCTATTTGGTAGCTAACTACTTTCTCTTTTTTGTAGCTGTCTACTATGCTGTTAATAGTGCCTTGTAGCATGAAATCTGCTGCCAGCTCTTTACCCCACTTCTTAGCAGTCTCTTTGCTCGAGAAGTTGTTTTGGTCGTCGCGTTCTTCGCGAAGTTCGTCGCGCATCTCTTTGCTTTGGGCTAGTTTAACTCGGCCACTGTTTAGCAATTCGCGCTCTAAGTCCTTCACAAAAGTTTCTGAAGTAATGTGCTCGTGGCTTTTGTTGTACACCGTACCTACTATCATGCGAGGTGGCTTACCTGCATTCTCGGTGGTGAAATTCACTAACCAAGGGCGGCCCAATGCATCTTTAACCATTTCTTCGGCTACCAATCGGCTATCGGTATCGTTCCACCTTCCGCTCAGGTCAATAGTTTCATCCGGATCTACTCGCTCTACTGTACGGCGATTACAGTCAGTGAACAATATAATGGAGCATGCAACAACTAAAGAGTAAACAACACTTCTCATAAGGCATTAAGTTTTGGCGATATTAGGTATAGTATTTGCGCTATACGCCTCAAAGTTAGTAAAAGCAGCAATAGTGCAAAAGCGTGAACTATACTGCCAAAAAGTCTATTATTTGGATAACGATGACGGAAAAGAACTCCATAATACGCAGTTTTCTGAAAGCCTTTTGGTTTGTAGCCGTGCTGTGGCTAATAGCAATTATTAGTCAAATTTTTGATTTAGACTTCACCACGTTAGGCATCTACCCTGGCAGTAAAGAGGGCTTGATAGGTATTTTAACTGCCCCGCTTATTCATGGCGGATGGATGCACTTGGGTAATAACTCTGGGGCACTGCTGATACTGGGCACATTGATATTTATTATGCACCCCACTACTGCTAAGTTCGTTTATGCTTGTACTTACTTGTTTACGGGTGTTTTGGTTTGGTATTTCAGCACATCGTATGCCTACCATATTGGGGCAAGCGGTGTGGTGTTCGGTTTGGCCGCGTTCTTATTCTTTAGCGGTTTGTTCCGTAACGACATCAGTTCACTAGTTATCTCATTAGTGGTGCTCACCTTATATGGCGGTATCTTTTTGGGGGTGCTACCTGGTCAGCCTGGTATTAGTTGGGAGTCGCACCTTTTTGGGGCATTAATAGGTATGGCCCTAGCTTATGTATTGCGAAATACCGACAAGCCAAAAAAACCAAACATCAGCATTATGAATGAAGAGATAACGGACGACTTTAAATACCAATACAACCGACCCGGCACAACAATTATTCTGGATGAAAAGAGAACTGAGGATAACTAAAGACGGATCGCACACACTATTCGTAGAAGAATTGGGCGAGCACTACCACAGCGTGCATGGGGCCATTCAAGAGTCGATGCACATTTTTATAGAACATGGTGCGAAAATAGCTGCTACAGATAAAGAAGAACTGAACATACTAGAGATAGGCTTCGGGACAGGACTGAATGCTATTTTAACTTGGCTTCACCTACCTGATACCAAGGTGAACTACTACGGTATTGAGCAATATCCAGTAGACTTATTAGAAGTAGGCCAATTCAATTATCTAAAGCAACTAAAGGCCGAACAGCACGGTGATGTATTCACCAAGATGCATGAAGCAAAATGGGACGTAGACAATAAGATAGATAGTCGCTTCACCTTATACAAAGCCCAGCGATCTATTGAAAAGCTGCAATTCCCTTTAGGTATAGATGTGGTGTATTTTGATGCTTTTGCTCCAGATGCCCAGCCTGAATTGTGGACTATTGAAATATTTAAAGCCCTACATGATAGCATGAACCCAGGCGCAATACTAGTAACCTACTGTGCAAAAGGACAAGTAAAACGCGACCTACGCGCTGCAGGCTTTAAACAAGAAGCACTATCTGGCCCACCGGGAAAACGCGAGATGACTAGAGCTACAAAAGTGTAATTGGCTAACTTAGTTGGAAGATAGGGAAGCATAAGAAGCTCCTTTTCAACCAACATGAAAAAACCACTGTTCCTCTTTCTTGCCTTTGGTTGTTTGGGTATCACCACCGAGATATTCTTCACCGCAATTGTAGATATGATAGACATGCTACAAGCAGGCCATGTAGAGCACTACCGCTTGCAAGGCAAATCGTACATCTGGATGTTCCCCATTTATGGCATAGCAGGCATTGCCTTCCCTATCATGCTGCGATACATTGGTAATTGGCCTATGCTATTACGGGCGGCTTTCTATGGCGTTGGGATACTGTTAGTAGAGTTCATTACAGGTGGCTTGTTAGATCTATTTACAGGCAGTTGTCCATGGGAATACCACACAGGCTGGCACATCATGGGCTACATCAGGCTCGATTATTTTCCGCTATGGGCCGCCTTTGGTTATATGATAGAACGGGTAGTTCGCTTTTTTGAGCCTTTTGATACCGCTACCCGTTAAAGCGAGGGTCGTGCCTTTCTACCTCTTTCCACATTAGGTCAAACACTTGCTGCTTTAAGTCTTGCGCATCTTCTGACCCTAAACCAGTTGTAGGTATCGGCTTAAGGAATCGTCTAGTAATAGTAGCCGACTTTATCAGCCAGCTATCGTTATCCATCACGGCATGGGCATTGGTTACCACCATTGGCACAACGGGTATTTGTGTTTCAATGGCTAGTTTGAACGCCCCATCATAAAAGTCTTTCAAAGGCTTATCCGTCTTATTCCTAGTCCCTTCAGGAAATATGAGTACCGATACGCCACTTTCTAAAAGAGCTTTTAATGCTAATACACTCTTCGTGCGGCTTTCTGCATTAGAGCGATCTACCGAAACCAAAGCCTTACGGAATAAATAACCCACTACAGGAGCTTTATTCAATTCAACCTTACCCAAAGGACGATATGGGCGATTAAAAGATACTGCTGATATAGGCAGATCTGCATTAGTACTGTGGTTACTAACGAAGATATAAGCTTGGCCGTCCTTCAAATGCTCGTCGCCCAGTAGCTTGTACTTAACACCATTGAGATCACCCCAACGCAAAGCCCACCATCGGTTATAGTTATATAGGCCATTGATGTTCTTTCCACCTGATAATAGTAATACAATTACATACCAGAACAGGCCACCAATACCGAAGGCAAAAAAAGTGAAGTAAGCCCATAGCGAGCAAAGAGTAGTAAAGAGAACTTTCACAGCGTTGAAAATAAGTAAACTGGTTAACTATCAAACACTTGCAATACTTTAGCTTTAGCATACGGTATATCAAGTACTTATTCAGTCAATAAAATAAGCTGCACACCATTGATGTTCATATTGGGCATCATAAATAACTCAAAGCCTTAGCTTTGGGAGACCGAGTTGAAGATAAGAGCTTAGAAAAATCGCTATCTTTGATAACCTTAAAAAAGTATCATTTCTAATGGCCAACATCGTAGCGAGAGTAATAAATAAGCTAAAGAGGACCTTCGATCCTGACATTAAACATACCGCCATCAAAGGAGTTAATACACTGCGTATTGGTACAGACTATGGTGGCTGGGTAATACCACTAGGACTTTTGAATGCTGATAGTATCTGCTACGCGGCTGGAGCTGGTGAAGACATTTCTTTTGATGCGGGATTAGCACAAAAATTTGGCTGTCATGTTTGGGTAATTGACCCTACACCTAGGGCTATTTTACACTTTAATAGCATGAAAGAAAGTATAACTAAAGGCGAGCGCTTTCCTGCTAATGAAGCTGTGCCTGCTTATGCTATATCTAAAGAGAATTTAGACCTAATGCACATGGTACCAGTTGGTCTTTGGGATAAGCATGAATTCTTGAAATTTTACGCGCCAAAAAACGAAGAGCATGTTTCGCACTCTATAGTTAATCTGCAAAAAACGGAGAACTACTTTGAGGCAGAAGTGAAACGCTTGAAAGACCTAATGGCCGAAAATGGGCACAACCACCTCGATCTATTAAAGATAGATATTGAAGGGGCCGAGTATACAGTGGTAGATACCGTACTAGAAGATAAACTTGACGTGAAAGTGATGTGTGTGGAATTCGATGAGTTCTACAATCCACTAGATAAGGGCTATTTGAAACGAATAAATGGAGCTATTAGCAAAGTGAAAGCAGCAGGATATGTGTTGATAGACATTGACCATGCCGGTAATAGCACCTTTCTTCAAAAACAGCTACTCGATAAAGTGAAAGGATAATAAGTTTCCTTTTCTATCTTCCTTTACTGATTAGATGAACGAAAAGCACGTTAGTTAACGTTGTTTACATAAGCTTGACATTGAGCTGTTGACTTAGGCCTCATTTGGCCCTACCTTTGAATTAATGACAACTACCCCAATTTCGCGAGAGCATAGAGAAGAATTATGGAACGCCATTACCCACGGTGCAGCTATGCTATTGAGCATTGCAGGGCTGGTTTGGTTGGTGTTTGCTGCTGTAGAAACGGGGGGCTTTTGGCGAATTGCCAGCGCGGTGATATTTGGCAGTAGTATGATAACCCTGTACTTAGCCTCTACCCTATTTCACAGTTTTAAGGATGAACGCATCCGCAAGCTATTCCAAGTATTCGACCACTCGGCTATCTACTTACTTATTGCAGGATCTTACACCCCATTTGCCCTTATCGCTTTAGGCGGAGACACGGGCTGGATGCTGTTCTATATTATCTGGGGGTTGGCAGGGTCTGGTATTTTCTTGAAGCTTTTCTTTACGGGTAAATTTCAGATCGTTTCTACCATACTGTATGTAGCCATGGGCTGGATAGCCCTATTCTACATGGACCCTTTATTTGCCAACTTGCCTAATTACGGCATCGGGTGGATGGTAGCAGGTGGTGTTATTTACACCCTTGGCGTTATCTTCTATTTATGGGAGAAACTTCCCTACAGCCACGTTATTTGGCACCTTTTCGTTATGGGCGGAACGGCTAGCCACTTCATTGCAGTGCTGTTTTATGTAATGCCTATGCAGCAGGTGGTTTGTTAAACTAAAACTTCTACTTCTTCTCCTCTTTAACCCTAAAAGACGGCGCTACATAGTCACTCGGTACCTGGTCAGCAGCTACTGTGGTTTGGTTACCATCGCGAAGTGCCTTGTAATGTGGCGACATGATCTCGATACCTGCCTTGTTGAACTGATCTTGAATGTTGCGGTGCATTTCTGAATAGATCAGTGCCTGCTTATTCGCATCCTTACAATAGGCATTCAATTGGTACGATACGTAGAAATCATCCAAACTGGTCTGCAATACAAATGGCAGCGGCTCTTTCTGTATCATCTCCGTCGCTAGTGCAGCATCTATCAATAACTGATGTACGGTAGCATAGGGCACATCGTAGCCAATGGTAACCGTGGTGTGCAGTATCAACCCAATATCCTCGGCATTACTGCTGTAGTTAATGGTGTGATTGTTAAGCACCATTTGGTTGGGTATGGTAATATCTTCGTTCTTAATATTTCGTACCCTGATGATGAGCAAATTCTTCTCCCGCACATCGCCTACAATATCGTTGATACGAATGCGATCGCCCAACTTGAAGGGGCGCATATAGGTGATAACAATACCCGAAATAACATTGCTAATAGCCGATGATGAACCCAAAGAAAGCAGTATGCCCAAAAACACCGAAACCCCTTGAAAGGCAGGCGAATCAGAACCAGGTAAATAAGGAAATATGATTACCAGCATAAAGGCATATAGCATCACCTTTACTATCATAAACGTTGGCCTAGCCCACTCTTTAAAAAATCCTTCTACTACTAATTCGCCTTTCTCTATTTCACGAAAGAAGAAGGCGATAAGCTTTAGCGCATAACTGGTAAAGAAGTAAATAACCAATATGGTGAACAGATCGGGCAAGAAACCCAAGATGCTCATGATAACACTTTTGGCAGGCGAAAGCACCCAGCTCAACAGCGTGTAAGTATAGCCCCTTGTTTCAGGAAAAATGCTGAACAGTATGGGAAGCGAGAGGTACACCGCGAATATGCTCACAGCTATGCGAACGATCCTATTAGCACCTAGGGCAAATTGTCGGAACTGAAAAGGCGTAAACAGTTGATATTGGCGGAAAGTCAGGCCATTGATAAAGGTGGTCTTGTTCTTATCTATCCATCGTGCCGACCGTTTGAATAAACGGCCTATCAAGTTTATAAGGAATACTATTACCGCAACGGTAAGCAATACCAAACCAATGCGTTTGGCAATATTGATAAAACTATTGGCCTCGCGTTCTACTAGTAGAGCTTCTTTAATATCCTTCAAATAATCGGTAGCCAGCGTCTCCACATCGGTACCGAACCATTGCGCATCTAAGGCCGAAACCGACATGATGTTCATTTCCCTGCCATAGAATACATCGCTACCGTCATCATATACCAACACACCTAGCGAGTCGGCACTAAAAAAGTCTTTATCAGCCAATTTCTGGATGCGCTGGCTAATGGCCTTGGCCCTGTCATCGGCTCGGTAGGGGCCTATTTTGGTATAAATGTAAAATAGCGTGTCTTCAAACGGAGCAACAGGATAACCCTTTGCACTAGCCTTTAACTTAGCCAAGTTAGCCTGCTGGCGTACTTGCTTAAGCGAGTCGCGCGTTGTCATTTGGCGCAGCTTGGCCTCCAGTTCGTTTCGTTGTTTACTGTCTGTAGATAGGCCTGCTAGCTGTACTTTCAGTTGGGCGGTAACTACTGAATCGAGGCGGCGTTGTTCCTCTTGCTTATTCTGCTTCAGTAAAAGATCGTCGGCAACAGAAACACTGCTATCTCTTATAATGGTAGTGCTATCGGCCAGGGCAATAGTAGAAACGAAAAATACGAGCAATAGTGCTAGTAGGGTGCTTAGTTGGTTGCTTTTCACAGCAGTAAAGATAAGGATATAGCCGAACAGCTAAACTACCATTCGCCCCGCCCCAATTTCATAAAGGGAGAGCTATCGCGATTTACAAAACCATGATAGGCTATCAACACACCCAATACCACCGCAAGGGCAATAGCGGTGTAACTCAAGGTAGGTATGGTTTCCCAATGTTTTACTGCAATGGCTGCGAATGCCCAAATGCCTACTCCTGCCGCTTCACGCATGTTGCGCTTGCCCAGCAGAAAGATGTATACCAAAGTAGCTATACCCATCATAAGTATAGTCCAGCCCACATCGGTCCAACCCAAATCCCAACCGTTGAAAACGAAAAAGGCCGCCACGTTGGCTACCGATGCGGTAACAATCCACCCTAGGTAAATAACAATGGGCCACCACACCAGCACAATGGTGCGCACAGGGGCATCCCATAACTCCAGCCGCAGGCGGATGCTTAAAATAATGAGCGTGAGTAGCAATGCCATCATCACCACTACACTCCAGCCTACATGCTGTTCTAACCATAGCACCGTCCACCCGCCATTTAGCAGGTTGGCAAGGGCCAGCCAAAGGCCCGTTTGTTCCAGTATCTCGTCATTCTCTTCTTTAAAGAATACATACCACTGGTAGACTATAAAAGCTGTGAGTAGCAAATAGATAATGCCCCAAATAGAAAAGGCATAACTAGCTGGCGCAATAAGTGTTTCGTACTTACGGCTTAACTCGCCAATATCTTGTCCATTCATGCCCCCGCTATTGGCCCAGCCATTCATAAACAGGGTGAACGCAAATGTTATCGTATTAAATAAAGGATAAAGTATTCTAGGCATGTTGTGGTAACGTGGAGGGGGTGGTTTTGTTTAATTAGGTGCAGATAATAAGCTAGACTAGATCAAACATAACTAAGCGTAGCTAAGCGGGAGCGCGAAACCTAGTGATGAAGTAGAAGAGTACTTTATCTTTTATACCTCACTTCCGCTGATGTTAATACCGCTTTCATCATAACCTTGAGATAAAGACACCGTGATTACAATCATAAATGTGGTTTGTAATTTCAAGCAAGGATGACTCGTGTTAACAGGGGTCTAATTAGTTATAAGAATGATCTCCACACACCTATTTTTGGCTGGATCAGTTTCAGAAACAGGAGCTTTTGATCCCTTTCCAATTATTAAGAATTTACCTGAAGACAAATTCTTTTTGACTAGCTCAGCAATTTTAGTAGCTCTGAGAATAGATAATTTCTGGTTATAGCTATCCGAACCTTCCGAGTCGGCATGACCTACAAAGGCTATACTAAGGTTAGGATCATCTATGTCAACATCTTCCAACATCATTAGCACATCTTGAGCTGGATCAGTGTAATTATCAGTATCAAAATATAACCTACCCAGAAGAATTGAATCTCTATGAATATTTTCAATCCCAGCACTATCGTTATTCAGATCAAACATTTCATTATCAAATACTTGAGATACGGAAACATCATCGATAGCATATTGACAATAGAACATTTTGTGATATCTAGAATTAACATTTATTGGTGCGTTAGCCTTCCAAAAATTATTACTCCATTCTTTTTTATCCCAATACCCATTATTAGTATACTCTAGGTTTCCGATATAAATGTATACCTCTCCTCCCTCAGCAATAAAACTGAATTCTACCTTCGTATAATCTGATTTTTGTGACGCAGATGAAATACACCATTTAGGCTCTAATTGGCTTTTATATTTCGGAACGTTTGAAGTTGCGTCAATACCTATTTCATAAGGTATCTTATCCTTAGGAAAATATACACAAATCGACTTAGTGAAATAGGTGTTACTGTATGGTCTTATATATAGAGAGACCTTATACTCTTCTCCCTCCTTTAGAGGTTCTTTTAAAGAACCCACAGCATTTATTATCGAATTCTCATGCTGCGATAGTCGCATGGGACAAATAACAGAAAAGCCCTTTCCACTATTAGCTTTCCCCGTGTTAGAGTAGAAAAAAGGGTCACTCGAAAATGCTTCAGGAATATGGTAACTGGTATCCCTATAGTTCCAAAAGGGAACTAAAACTGATGCAAGGCTTCGATCTATAGAACCAGGCATGATAAGAGTATCATAAGATTCAACTAATTGTCCAGACTTACCCGCATTACCAATAAACATTCTTGAATACTGCATATTGAAATGCTCAAACCCTGGATTTTTTAGCAGTTCTACTTGCGACATACATGGAACAGGGTATGAATAAAGTAACACGGTCATTAAAAATGACCGTGTTAAGAAAAATAAAGATCTACTTCTAGTTACTATCATCTAGCAATTGCTATTAGCATGACTAACGTTCACTGTCCGAAGATATGATTCAGAAGAGCTCTTGCCACCTAAAAGATCGTTATAATCGTATACTTTAATTATTACGCGGTCAAGCTCACAACTAATTGAAACTTCTACCACTTCATCATCTTTGATGTTCGCATCCATATCATAGATATTAGTCCATGTAGTTGTACCATTCTCTCTGATCTGAAGAGTTCCAGCATCTATTCTAGTATCATACAAAGTACTCCCTTCATCTGATACATTTAATATTTCGTGCTGAGTGCAATTACATGGCGAAGTACATCCAGAAAAGTCTGCGCAATCATAATTCGACCAAAAACAACTGTTATTGGTTGGATGATCGTAGCAAATTACTGACCAAGAATAGCCAGTAGATACTGTAAACAGTAATACAAAAGAAAATATAAAGGTTCTCATTTCTCAAAAATTTTATAACAGCCTACCCCTTACGCGTTTCGGCATAGCACGGTATCACTAATAGATTGTTGCAACGGTCTATTTATAAATGATATAATATGAATATAGCAAAATTTTAAAGAAATAAAAAATCATATACAGCATATATAACTACTTATATTTAAGCCTTGCTTGTAGTAGAGTTCTCGCTAGTGTCCAAGAAACAACCACATTCAACTTAGAATAATACAATACGTACTTATTTAGAGGTGGATCTATTACTCCTCCTCCTTTTACTTGGCCATAGCCTATGAGGTGCTTGGGAAGAGTAGGGATAAAGGCCCAGCACCGCATTTTCAGCCATTTGTGCTCATTTCCCATTTTTTCGCAAAAATTAAATAGCTGTAAGTAAGTGGTTAACACATTCAAATATCCCCTTCTATGGCGGAAAGGCCTGCTATCAGTAGGTCTCAAAATCTCCCTAACCCGCCAAAATACGGCCTGAAAACCTTGCTATCACTGGGTCCATTTTTGGGAGTGCACCGCAGCGGTACCAAAACACCGCATTTTGAGCAGTTTGTGTCCATTTTGGAACAAGAGTAAAAAAGTAGTGTCTTAGCTACTAAAACCTATTTCTGCCTAATAATTATCCGAATGGGTACGCCGTGGAAATTGTAGTGCTTGCGCAGCTGGTTCTCCAAGTAGTTCTTATAAGGTCGCTTAATGTGCTTCGATTGGTTACAGAAAAAAGCAAATGTAGGCGATGGCGTAGGCAACTGGGTTACGTACTTTATCTTAATGTGCATACCTCTATATG
>CAYGTK010000063.1:0-18463 GCA_964352775.1 uncultured Chitinophagaceae bacterium | reverse complement strand
AAATTACCCTCATTAATAAGGTCGCTTAAAGGCAAACCTTGATTTTGATATTGCTTGGCCACAGAAACCACAAAACGCAGGTTCGATTTCACCATGATATCCAATGCTTGAGACTCACCATCTTTAATTCGGCGAGCTAGTTCAACTTCTTGCTCGGCAGTTAACAACGGCACTTTCGCTATTTCATTCAAATAACGATCAAGGGAATTACTATCACGCTGGGTGATCTGATTTGTGATCTTTAACTGTCGCATACAATTAGAAGGGGTTAATTACCCCCACTTGTACGGAAAGCATATGGTATAGTTACAACACAAGTGTATAAACTGAAACAGGGGCTTTGTTTGATTTTAGCTATTTTCGTTAGCATAATAGCAGCTAACCATGAGCACCGAAAGAATCGTAATAATAGACGGATGTAGAACCCCCTTTTTAAGAACCAACACTGGTTACGCGGACATCATGTCGTATGAATTGGGGAAATTCGCCATTAAAGGTCTACTTGATAAAACGGGAATAGACCCGAAGGAAGTTGATCGTGTGATATATGGCACGACCATATCTAACGTTAAAACGGGAAACGTAGCTCGCGAAGCTGCCTTAGAGGCTGGCATACCGCATACTACACCGTGCCACACTGTTACACAGGCTTGTATTTCTGCCAATCAGGCAATTACAACTGGAGTAGAGCAAATTAAAGCTGGCCAGGCCGATGTAATTATTGCTGGTGGGGTTGATAACGTATCTGATGCTCCCATTCTATTTAATAAGCCGATGCGTAAAAAACTAATGGGTGCTCAAAAGTTGAAAGGCTTTGGTGACATCCTGAAATTCGTATTGTCACTTCGGCCAGCAGACTTTAAACCAGAAGCACCTGCCGTAGCCGAATTCTTAACCGATAGAACTATGGGTTACGATTGTGAGCTACTAGCCGGTAAATATGGCGTTACACGTGAAGAACAAGACGAATTTGCAGCTCGCTCTCATCAGCTAGCTGGTAAAGCTATTGCTGAAGGTAAACTAGCAAAAGAGATGTGCGAAGTTTCGCTTCCGCCTAAATTCGTACCTATTAATACTGATAATGGCGTGCGTGGCGATACTACGGTAGAAAAGATAAGTAAGCTGAAACCTGCCTTTGTTAAACCAAGCGGAACTATTACTGCAGCAAATGCTTCTTTTTTAACTGACGGAGCAACAGCAACATTAATAATGACCGAAAGCAAGGCCAAAGAACTGGGCCTAACGCCTAAATCGGTAATAATAGATTACGCCTACTCCGGTCAAGACCTTAGAGAAGAACTTTTATTGGGACCAACTTATGCTACCAGCAAAGTACTGAAAAGCTCTGGCATGAAACTTGCTGACTTTGATGTTATCGAATTTCACGAAGCATTTGCGGGACAAATAATGGCTAACCTAAAATGTTTGGCAAGCGATGAATTTGCCAAAGAGAATTTGGATAGAGATGAGGCTGTTGGTAAAGTAGATATGGATAAATTCAATCTATGGGGAGGTTCACTGTCACTTGGGCATCCATTTGGTGCTACGGGTGCACGCTTAACCACCACAGCTAGCAATTGACTAATTGAAGAAAATGGTAAGTATGCCTTATTGGCTGCCTGCGCTGCAGGAGCTCACGGGCATGCCATGATACTAGAACGTTATAATTGATCAACCCCTAAAAAACCAATACACAATGGGATTATTCTCTTTTATTAAAGATGCAGGAGCAAAGTTATTCGGAAAAGAAGACGAAGCACCAGCAAAAACAGAAACGGCAGCTCCAGCAGCAGCACCAACTATGGTAGCAGACGAGCGTAATCACGCCAAAGAAGCTAAATTAGGTGAGTACCTAGGCCAGTTGGAGTTAAGCATTGATAGCCTAGACATCCAGTATTTCAACTCTGATGGTGTAGTTATCATTGGTGGAACTGCTCCATCGCAGGCTGTTCGTGAAAAAGCTATTATTGCCGTAGGTAATGTAAATGGTGTTACTTCAGTAGAAGATAACATTGAAGTAGAAGCACCAGAGCCAGAAGCACAATTCCATACTGTGGAAAGTGGTGATACCCTATCAGGTATATCTAAGAAGTACTACGGAACTTGGAAAAATTACCCTCAAATTTTTGAAGCTAACAAGCCAATGTTACAGGATGTAGATAAGATCTACCCTGGACAAGTATTACGTATACCTGTGTTAGCAGACTAGTTTCAGTCAACAGACGATCTTTAAAGCGCGAGGCATTTGTCTCGTGCTTTTTTGTTTTAGGCTTCCGAGGTCAGCATTAAAACAACTCCATCTGCCCATCACTAGGCGGAACTTTAAAAAGGCTATAGTCGTATTTAGGCACCTCTCTTCCAGCGAAGTATTTATCCCTATGTATGTGAAATAGTTGATGAATGATCTGTGCCAGATTACCATCGCCCCTTGTTCGTTTTCCATAGCGGCTGTCGTATAGTTTACCTTGATGTATCTGGCGAATGGCGGAGAGTACTTTATCGGCTTTTAGGGGGTATTGTTTGTGTACCCAATCGGTAAATATGCCACCGATGGCGCCGTTTAGTCGCACTAAGGTGAAACTGGCGGCCACGGCCCCAGCATCGGCACTGGCTTTTAGTATGGTAGGTACTTCTTTATCGGTTAGCCCTGGAATTATGGGTGCAACCATTACCCGAACGGGCACTCCTACCCTACTCAGTTCTTCAATTGCTTTCAAGCGTTTTTTGGGTATCGATGTCCTAGGTTCTAGTTTGTGGTGTGTTTCTAAATTTAAGGTAGTGACTGAAATGGCTACGTGTATCAATCGTTTATCGGCCAAGTCTTTCAGAATATCCAAATCACGGGTGATACCATAGTTTTTGGTAATCATACCCACAGGGTGGTTGAATTGCTGGAAGACCTCTAACAAACCCCTTGTGATCTTTAGTTTCCGTTCTATCGGCTGGTAGCAATCGGTATTTCCGGACAACATAATGGCTACTGGCTTATGCCCCTTTTTGCGTAGAAACTTTTCTAATAGTTCAGCAGCATTCTTCTTCACAATTATCTTCCGCTCAAAATCCAAACCCGCACTAAAGCCCCAATATTCGTGAGCATTCCTTGCATAGCAATAGATACAACCATGCTCGCAGCCTTGGTAGGGGTTCAAGGAAAAGTTTGGCCCAATATCAGGACTGTTGACCTTGTTGACAATCGTTTTCGGATACCCTTCTATATAAATAGTAGCACCTACTGGTTGATCGTCGGGGTTTTCATCCAAAGCCTCTACATACTCAGCAGTACGTTGCCCTTTATGAAATCTATTCTTGGGGTCAAATTGTGCTCCTCTTCCTTTTATTAGCTCCTTGCGATCGTTCATCCAACTATGCTAGGTGCATAATTGGTAGGGTGGCTAAGATATCTTGGTTTTAGTCGATAGTTGATGGTCCGTAGTCGATAGATTTCAAAAAGCAGTTGTCACACTGAGCATGGAGTGTAGCGGAATAGTCGAAGTGTGGGGTGCTTGGGAAGGGTACGATGTTCAGTGCTTGTAACCGTTCCTAGAGCTTCAAATGATGCCTTCGTTATATCCAGATAAGTAAACAAGGACAATTTTGTAGTAATAAATGCAACCATTTTAACATCTTGTTCATCGTTAGTATATTACCAACCTAATTATGCGCCTATTATTTCCAGTCTTTTTGATAGCACAATTTGCTTTTGTACAAGCACAGGATGACCTATCTGGCTTTGCTGTGGGTGAGTATTCATCCTATACTTTTAACATTGACAGCAGCAAGTGGGAATACGATGGACAACTGGCTATAGACCATAACTCTTATGCTAGTTGGGCTCTTCTATTTAACCCCTCTACCTGCGACACGCTATCCACTCAAGAATATAATTATACCTCGCTTTCAGATGGTTCTACAAAGCTTGTTTTTACAGCATTAAACTATAGAAACGATACTTTAACAGGCTACAGAGAGATACAAATAGATGATGTTGTAGGAAATAGAACCGTTTCAGAAGATTATGACTTTGTTAATGGAAATTGGGAAATGACTTATGGGTTTTATAATACTATATCATACACTAGCTCGCCATCAGGTTGTTTGTTACCTACTGTAAATGTCAGAAGAAGATTCAACCAAAATACAAATCAGATAGATTCGGTCCAGCGCCTGAGGTTTATTTATAATAGCAGTCAAAGCTATTGGGACACTATGTATTGGGATCAGAATCATGGAAGTGGTTTTTTTGAATACAAATACGTTACCTCTAATTACTACCCAGGTAATGGGTATGACCTTTATCATTACCTCCATGATGATAGAAGAGGACTATATCAGATTAGCAAATTCGATTTTGTTGATAGCTCTTGGAATAATCTAGCTACACGTTGTAGAATGCAGGGGCAGCATATTAGATATGGCGATTTTTTTAGACAACGAAGCTTCTTAAATTACGCCGAAGAGAGCGAAGTAGACCCAATTGGCCAAGAAACTCCTTGGTCACGATCAGAAATAATTCATTTTGAGAACAGAGGTTATGAGTATAAATTATTTAGCACTTGGCAGAACCAGAAAGAGTTAGAAGAATTCGATTCAAAACGTTTTGACGATAACGGAAATTTAGTTTTACAAGAGCTAGGCAACCATCCAAATTATTTTTCTGGAGTAAAGCATTCGCTACTTTATAATACCCAAGGTCAAATAATATATAGACTTGATTCTGTAGCACCTTGGCAAAACACTCCAATTACATATAGGCCTGGTGCGTTACTTTACCTAAACGATTCCTCCTCCTGTAATTACGGTACGTCAACTATTAACCCTATCCAACCCGAAATTTCTATATATCCCAACCCCAGTCAGGGAAGCTTTGTAATTGATTTACCAAGTGATTTGGGACAAGCCCTTATCACTATTTATAGTACTGTGGGAGAACTGGTGTTCAAGCAAACCACAAACAATCAGGAAAGCTTTTCGATTGACCTAAGCAACAATCCCAAAGGGATGTACATAGTCCACATAGGTAGTAAAACAGTAGATGTAAGAAAGAAGATAGTGTTGCGCTAGATTACCCCATCAGCATATTCACCAAAAAGAACCCATACAAATACACCCAAAGCACATCTACAAAGTGCCAGTAGAAGGCCGCTAGCTTTAGGCTGCTCACTTTGTGGGGGTCAGTGGAAACAAGTAGTTCTTGAACGGGGTCTTTCATACAAGCTATTACTTTGGAGAGGAGATAACCCAACCAGCCTAAACCTACTACTATATGCAATGCATGGGCGCCAGAGATAAGAAACAGATAGTTACCTATTCCGCTGCCACCACCACCAAAGTATACTCCCTTAGTAGTCAATTCATACCAACCAATAAACTGAAAAACCAAGAAGAAGAAACCCAAGCCAAATGTAGCTGCTAGGGCTCCCACGTGCAGTTTTACCTCGCCCTGTCTTAATAAGCTAACGGCATAATGAATAGTAAAACTACTAGCCAATATCACTACCGTATTAGCATGAAAAATGATAGGTAAACTTATTGGGGCTTGACCAGAGGAGAAAATAGCATAGGCATAGCCAAAAGACAGCATTAAGAACATGAATGACAACCCACCTACTAAAAATAGTACCGTGGTGCGGATCGGATCTCTTTGTTCAAAAACGTTTTGTGGTTGAGGCCCTATCAATATTTCCCTATTTCCAATTTTTCTCACATTTCTAAATTAAGTAGCTTACCATTATTTTGCCAGCTTTGGACTTACTTTTTAACATAAGTTTTACAGCATGGTTGATATATAACAGGAAAATATATGTGTTTTATCGGTTAGAAGGATGGTAAAATAATGTAAGAACTGATAGCCTGAAATTCATTCATTAGATAGTCCCATTTTCTCGAAACTTTTATTGCTGGGAGGCGTTATCCAGATAGTTTATCTAGATTTTGTCTAAATAAGCGTATTTGGGTAACTTTGCACCACAATTAAGAGCGAATGAGTGAGTCTACAGATCTAATAGAAGAAGTAACCGGCGGGGAATATAAATACGGCTTTGTGTCTGACATTGAAGCCGATAGTTTACCGCCAGGCTTAAGTGAGGAAACAGTTCGCTTTATTTCGAACGTGAAGAATGAGCCAGAATGGCTGCTAGAGTGGCGTTTGAAAGCATTTGAAGCGTGGAAGAAGATGAAGGAGCCAAATTGGGCTCATGTGCATTACCCGAAGATCAACTTTCAGGATATTATTTATTATTCTGCTCCAAAGCCTAAAGTGCTGTTGGACAGTATGGATGATGTGGATCCTGAATTGCGTTCAACGTTTGAAAAGCTAGGTATCTCTTTAGAAGAACAGAAAGTGTTGGCAGGTGTAGCAGTAGATGCTGTAATTGATAGCGTTTCGGTTAAAACCACCTATAAAGAGAAGTTAGGCGAGTTGGGTATCATATTCTGCTCGTTCAGCGAAGCAGTTCAAGATCATCCAGAGCTTATTAAGAAGTATTTGGGTAAAGTAGTGCCGGTACGCGATAACTATTACGCTGCTTTGAACTCGGCAGTATTTAGTGATGGGTCGTTCGTGTACATCCCTAAAGGGGTGCGTTGCCCGATGGAGCTTTCTACCTACTTCCGCATCAATGCCCAGAACACGGGGCAATTTGAGCGTACTTTAATAGTAGCTGAAGAAGGTAGCTATGTGAGTTACTTAGAGGGTTGTACCGCACCCATGCGTGATGAGAACCAATTGCACGCAGCTGTAGTGGAGCTTATGACCATGGACGATGCCGAGATAAAGTACAGCACCGTACAAAACTGGTATCCAGGAGATAAAGACGGAAAAGGTGGTATCTACAACTTTGTGACCAAGCGTGGACTATGCCAAGGCAAGGGTTCCAAAATAAGCTGGACACAAGTAGAAACAGGATCGGCAATTACTTGGAAATACCCAAGTGTGATATTGAAGGGTGATAACTCTATTGGTGAGTTCTATTCAGTAGCCGTTACTAATAACCATCAGCAAGCTGATACTGGTACCAAAATGATGCACATTGGTAAGAATACCAAGAGCCGTATTATCAGTAAGGGTATTTCGGCAGGAAAGTCGCAGAACAGCTATCGTGGATTGGTGAAGGTGAACCGTAATGCCGAGAAAGCTTATAACTTCTCGCAATGCGACTCTTTATTAATTGGAGATAAGTGCGGGGCGCATACGTTCCCTTATCTGGAAATTGACAACAAAACAGCCCGTGTGGAACACGAGGCAACTACCTCTAAAATTGCGGAGGATATAATCTTTTACTGTAACCAACGCGGACTAAGCACCGAAGAAGCGGCCAACTTGATCATCAATGGCTATTGCCGTGAGGTGTTCAAGCAACTGCCAATGGAATTTGCTGCCGAAGCCCAAAAATTATTAGCTATCAGCCTTGAAGGCTCGGTAGGATAAACGAGAAACAACGAACATGCTTGATATAAAGAACTTGAAAGCCAGCGTAGATGGCAAGATGATATTAAAAGGGCTTGACCTTCACGTAAAGAAAGGTGAAGTACACGCTATTATGGGTCCTAACGGATCGGGTAAAAGCACTTTAGCATCTGTAATAGCTGGTAAAGATGAATACGAAGTAGAAGGTGGCGAAGTGCTACTTGATGGTAAAGACATCTTGAATATGGCACCTGAAGACCGTGCCGGTGAAGGAGTATTTTTGGCATTCCAATATCCTGTGGCTATCCCTGGAGTGAGCATGGCCAACTTTATGCGTGCTTCTATCAACGAGATAAGAAAGTATCGTAAGCAAGATGCTATGAGTTCGGTAGACTTCTTGAAAGTTTTCAAGGAGAAGATGAAGTCGGTAGAGATCGATAACAAATTGATCTCTCGTGCGGTGAACGAAGGATTTAGCGGTGGTGAAAAGAAACGTAACGAGATCTTCCAGATGGCTATGCTAGAGCCAAAATTGGCAGTATTGGATGAAACGGATTCAGGTTTGGACATTGATGCCCTTAAAGTGGTAGCCAATGGTGTAAATGGTCTACGAAGTGAAGACAATGCTTTTGTAGTGATAACTCACTACCAGCGTTTGTTGGATTACATCGTTCCAGATTTTGTACACGTGTTGTACGATGGACGAATTGTGAAAAGCGGAACTAAGGAACTAGCATTTGAGCTAGAAGAAAAAGGTTACGATTGGATAATTGACGAAGTGAAAGCGGCAGCCGTTTAATATGGAAATCACCAAAGACTATATAGCTCCCTTCAACGCTTTTGAGCAGCAGCTTAATGGCTTGAAAGACACGAGCATTCACGAGCAGCGCAAAGCGGCTTTACTGAACTTGGAAAAGTTGGGTTTACCTACTTCTAAACTAGAAGCATGGAAATACACCAACCTGACCAATGTTTGGAAGGAGATCTATACACCGTACAGTATCAGTTCAGACACAGAAGCACCAGCTTTTGAGCGTTATGACTTTTTGAACGCCCATCGCATTGTTTTTGTGAATGGCAAACTGAATAAAGAGCTTTCTGAAATTTTGGATGAAGGTGCTGGTATTACTATCAGTCCATTGACCGAGGCTTTGAAGGCTAATAATGAAACTTTGAACGCCCACTTGGGTAAGTTGAGCAAAAGCGAAACCGATGCGGTTCAGGCTTTGAACACAGCTTATACGCAAGATGGAATTTTCGTTCACGCTGCTAAGGGAAAGAGCTTAGAGCACCCTGTGCTGGTAACACATGTTTTTACGGAAGAGATAGGCAAGCAGATGGTCAACTTCCGCAACGTGATAGTTGCAGAGGCCAATGCTAATATAAAAGTGATAGAAAGCTATCAAGATCTATCTTCTAACAACACAGCTTTCGTGAATGGTCTTTCTGAGATCTTCGTTTCAGCGGATGCTAATGTTGATCGCTATGTATTGCAATTGGATAAACACCCTGCCGTATTTATCGGTAATGTGGAAGTATTGCAAGACAAGAACAGTCACTACTACTCTAATACTGTGAACTTTGGTGGCAACTTGGTTCGTCATAACCAACAAGTAGTTTTGGGTGGCGAGTATGCAGATTGCAGCTTGTTCGGTTTGTACGATGTAGCTGGTAAAGATCACGTAGATAATAAGATATACATTGACCATGCAGTGCCGAATTGCGAGAGCAATCAGTTCTACAAGGGTTTAATGGACGATAAGTCGGTAGCAATTTTCAATGGGAAGGTAATGGTTCGCCAAGATGCCCAGAAGACGAATGCTTACCAGACCAATAGGAACATCCTGCTTTCAGATAATGCTACCATCAATTCTAAACCAGAATTGGAAATTTATGCTGATGATGTGAAATGTAGCCACGGTGCTACTACTGGTCAGTTAGATGATGAGGCTTTATTCTACATGGTTTCAAGGGGTATTCCTCGCGAAAAGGCAGGTAGATTATTGACGCAGGCATTTATTGCTGAGGTTATTGATGCAGTGAAAATAGAGGCCTTGAAAGACTACTTACATGGTCTATTAGAAAAACAACATCACGCATAATGCAGTCTGTTTTGTCAAATACCGCTTTTGATATTGAAAAAGTAAGAGCCGATTTCCCCATCCTTCATCAAGAAGTAAATGGAAGGCCGCTCGTGTATTTTGACAATGGGGCATCTTCTCAGCGACCATCGCAGGTGATAGATACCATTAGTGATTACTACGAGAACTACCATAGTAACATCCACCGTGGTGTTCACTTCTTAAGTCAAAAGGCAACGGATGCTTATGAAGCAGCTCGCAAGACCATGCAAGCATTCGTAAATGCTAAAACTGACCGTGAGATAAACTTCACTAAAGGAACTACTGAGGGTATCAACCTAGTAGCTCATAGCTATGGCCGCAAGTTTCTGAAAGAAGGTGACGAGATAATTGTTTCGCACATGGAGCACCACTCTAACATTGTGCCATGGCAAATGCTATGTGAAGAGAAGGGCTGTATTTTGAAAGTGATACCAGTTACCGAAAGTGGCGAATTGGATATGGAGGCTTTTGAAAGTCTGCTTTCAGAAAAGACCAAGATCGTTTCGGTGGTTTACATCTCTAACTCCTTGGGTACTATAAACCCAGTAAAAGAGATAATTGAAAAGTCGCACGATGCAGGTGCTGTGGTATTATTAGATGCTGCGCAAGCTGCACCACATAAAAAGATAGACGATCAAGAATTGGACTGTGATTTCCTAGTATTCTCTGGACACAAGATGTGCGGACCTACGGGAATGGGCATCCTTTACGGAAAGGAAGAATTGCTAGAGAAGATGAACCCCTACCAAGGTGGTGGTGAAATGATAAAGAACGTTTCGTTCAGCGGAACTACTTATAATGAGTTGCCTTTCAAATTTGAAGCTGGTACGCCGAATATTGCTGGAGGAATTTCCCTAGCAGCAGCGGTAGATTATATGTGGAGCATTGGTTTAGAAAACATCTCAGCCTATGAAGATGAGCTCCTCTCTTATGGAACGAAACAGTTAAGTGCTATTGATGGATTAAACATAGTAGGTACTGCTGAGAAAAAGGCTAGCCTTATATCCTTTAATATAGAAGGGCTACATCCTTATGATATTGGGGTGATACTGGATAATCTAGGTATTGCTGTGCGGACGGGGCATCATTGCTGTCAGCCTTTGATGGATAGATACGCCATTGATGGAACTTGTAGAGCATCATTTGCATTCTACAATACTAAAGAAGAGATCGACCGCTTAGTAGCGGGTATAGATCGTGCTAAAAGTATGTTGCAGTAATGGCCTCACCAAGTATCGCAGAAATAGAGAACGAGATAGTAGAGGAATTCGCCCTATTTGACGACCCGATGGATAAGTACGAGCACATTATTGAAACAGGTAAAAGCCTGCCAGAGATGGATGCTAAGTATAAAACCGAGGATAATGTAGTTAAAGGTTGCCAAAGTACCGTATGGCTTCATGCAGAAGCCGATGGCAATAGAGTGAAATTTTTAGCAGATAGTAATACGGTCATCACTAAAGGAATAATTGGCTTATTGGTACGCGTACTTTCGGGCCAAAAAGCAGAAGATATAGTAAAAGCTGACCTCAGCTTTATAGATAAAAGCTCGTTGCGCAGCCATTTGAGTTCACAACGATCTAACGGATTGACAGCTATGGTAAAACAGATGAAACTGTATGCTTTGGCCTATCAAGTAAAAATGCAACAAGGATAATGGAGATGGTCAAGTCTTTCGCGGAAATACAAACGGAAGTAATAGAGGTGATAAAAACCTGTTACGACCCAGAGATACCCGTAGACATCTACGAACTGGGATTGATATATGAAGTGAACGTAGATCCAGGTAACAACGTGAAGTTGTTAATGACGCTTACCTCACCCATGTGCCCCGTAGCTGAAAGCTTGCCAGAGGAGGTAAGAGTAAAGGTTGCTGCCATTGAGGGAGTAACTACCGCAGAAATAGAATTAACATTTGACCCACCATGGGATCAAGATATGATGTCAGAAGCAGCCAAGCTAGACCTTGGTTTTCTTTAATTAGATAACAGAAGATAGAAGTCAGAACTCAGATAATTAATTTAAGAATGTTAGAGCATGTGAAAAGTGCTCTTACTATATACTAACTACTTAATACTAAATACTCAAACATATGTACCCACCAGAATTAGTAGCCCCAATGAAAAGTGAACTGGTAGATGCCGGTTTCGACCAATTAACTAATGCTGCTGAAGTAGATGCCGTACTTTCAAAAGAAGAAGGAACTACGCTAGTAGTAGTGAACAGCGTATGTGGATGTGCTGCAGGAAGCGCCCGCCCAGGTGTGCGCATGTCAGTAGCTGGAGATAAGAAGCCCAACAATCTTACTACTGTGTTTGCAGGTGTAGATGGTGAGGCAACTGCTAAGGCACGAACTTATTTTGCTCCATACCCACCAAGTAGCCCAGCTGTGGCTTTATTTAAGGATGGTCAATTAGTACACTTCTTAGAGCGCCACCATATTGAAGGCCGTTCGGCAGAGATGATAGCAGATAATTTGAAGGCGGCATACGAGGAGTACTGCTAACAAATAGACTGTGACAATATAAAGCCCCATCTGCTCAGATGGGGCTTTTGTGTTTTAAGTAGATCACCTAACAGTTCCCCCTGTCTTTGTGTGATCAATAGCCTGAACATCAAAATATTACCGTTTAATGACACAAATCCACCTTTTTGTGTGAACAACTATGAAATATCTCTATGTGGTTTTCGTTCTTGTTCGTATCTTCGCGATCGAATTCGTGGAAATCACATTAAACCAAACCAAATTGTATGAAAATTTTTAAGTTATTTTTGACTCTTTCTCTTGCTGTTATGGCACTTACTTTCACTTCTTGTGAAGATGAGAACGCACTAGGTCCAGTAATTGACAGTGTATTAGTAAATGGCGACGCTAGCGGCGCAATTACTGTTCTTCCTAACAGCTCTCTAGAAATCTCTATCACTACTACTGCTGGTGATGCGAAATTGACTAACTGGGCTATCACTCGTTCTACTGCTAATGTTGGTGGTGCAGGTACATTAGATGATAACGGTACTGTTATCGCTCGTGATACTTTGATAGCTGATAACGCTGAAGATGTTGAGACTTTCACAGTAACTATTACTGATAAAGACGGTCTTACTACTTCATCTACTTTCTCTGTAACTACTGCTGCTGCTGCCACTCCTTTGGCAACCGAAGTAACTGGTGCATTCTTTCACATCCAAGGTTCACTTCAAGGTTCTTTCGACCTAGTAGGCGATACAACTGTTCCTGCTTCTGGTAGCGATGCTATCAAAGACATGATGAACACTGACGCTGCTGCTGCTGCATTTACTGGTAGCTGGGAGTCTGGTGCTGGTAACGGTACTAACTTTGTTAAAGCGGTTGCTTTTGACTACGCTAACGCAACTGTAGAAAGTGCTACTGCTGCTTATGCCGCTGGTACAGCTTCAACAGCAATTACTGCACCTGCGGTAGGAGATGTTTACATCGCTCTTTTGAGTCGTAACTCAAACAGCTATGTTGCTATCAGTATCACTGAAGTTGACGCTGCTAACAATGAGTGTTCATGTGGTAACACTGGTAAGATCACTTTTGACTACAAGAAGAACTAAGAACTACTTAGTACTTTCTTAATATTCTATGAAGCCCTCCCCTTTCGGGAGGGTTTTTTTATTGTATCTCTGTCATTTAATTGTCAATAATTGACCTAAGTGCCTAAAAAACAACACGAACTGTTCATCATCTTCACTGAATTGAAGTGGATATGTGGCCGTTCGTTCGTATATTAGGGGCGGAATTGTTAATCACAATAAAACTACTTAGCACCATGAGCTACTTTCTACGGAGCTTTCTATTCTTACTAGCAGTAAGCACATCCTTTTCTACCATTCAAGCGCAAGATGTTTGGGTAGATGATATTTACCCATTATTAACTACTAACTGTGCAGGTTCTGGTTGCCATAGTGGTGATAGACCTGACTTTGATGTGTCACAACCTGCAGCTACTCTATACCAAACCTTGGTAACAGCTGACCCAAAAAATCCACAAGCAGCTGCTGACGGATTAAAGTATATAGACTCAGGTTTTCCTGAAAGCAGTCTTTTATTGCTTAAAGTAGCGAATTGCTTAGACGGAGCATTATTTTTAGACCCAACGTATGGTGGCTCTATGCCTCCAAATGGTGTTAATGACCTAGCTGAGGCTGAAGTAGAATTAATACGTCAGTGGGTAATTGCTGGCGCACCAGAAACTGGATCAGGTGATGGAGATTACATTCGTAAAGACCTTATTGATGAGTTCTACAGCACTAATAAAACTCTACCGCGTATGGTTCAACCTGAACCTCCATTAGAGTGTGATGGTTTTCAAGTGCATATGGGACCTATCTTCCTTCGCCCAGGTGAAGAAGAAGAGTTCTTCCAAAAATATGACCTACGTTTAGATGATGATATTGAAGTGAATAGACTAGAAGTGATTTTCAATGATTTCTCTCATCACTTTATATTACGAAAATTCAGACCAGGAACTGCTCAAAATTGGCCAGAAGGTATAACATATCTAAACCCTGTAACAGCATTTGACAGCGATAAGGATTTTGTATTGGCTTGGCAAGAGAATCAAGATATTGAATTACCAGATGGTACTGCCTATTTCTGGGAGGAAACTTCTGTGTTAGACTTAAACTACCACCTAAAGAACTACGACAATGAAAACTTGATGGCTGGAGAAGTTTACATCAATGTATATACCCAACCAAAAGGTACTGCTGAAAAACAAATGAAAGCAGAGCTTGTAAATAATATCTTCGCTTTACCTGCAGATCCTGATCCACAGCGTTTAACTGCCACTGCTGGATTACCTAATGGAGGAAATGTTAGCCTTTGGAACATTACTTCGCACACACATGAGCGTGGAGTAGATTTTGATGTCTTCTTAAGAGAGAATGGTCAAAAAACCGATCAGATATATGAGGGGATGATGGACTACAGCGCGGCTGTACCATTTAATACTGGTGTATTTGACTGGGAACACCCTCCTGTATTGTTCTTAGAGCCATTCTTAGATATGAGCCCTTACCAAGGTGTAGTATACGAAGCAGAATACATTAACCCTGACCGATTCAGAACTTTTGGATTTACTACGGATGATGAGATGATGATCATCTACCTAAACTATGTGGATGGTACTTATGACCTTACACAAGCGCAGCCTTATGTAAGTAACTGTACCGGCGACGCCTTTGTAGACCCTTGTAGCCCTGATGTTAGCATAAACGATAGGTATAATTATTTTGCTCAAGCGGACTTCAATATCTCTCCTAACCCTTTCCAGGGTTCAACTATTATAGACTATAAGTTAACAGAATGGACAGATGTTAAAGTAGAAGTGTTTGACCTAATGGGACGTAAAGTAGCAACGCTTGCTGATGATAAGCAACATGCTGGTGACCATTCTATTGAGTTCAACCCTGAAGAGCAAGCAAAAGGAACTTACTTTGTTCGCTTAAGCTTAAACGGACAACAAGTAACTAAGAAAGTATTGCAGTTCAACTAGAAACGCTGTACTGCTAAATAATTAAGCCCCTTGCATTTGATGCATGGGGCTTTTTCTTTTATAACCACATAAAAGTATACGTCGAATACGCTACGCCAAGCAAGACAGGATGGTTATTACGCTAGTATATGGTGATAGGTAAAATAGGGTGTGATGATCGGATAACTAAACTGCACACTATTTACACTCCTTAACAAGGATCAGGAAGTGAAAACCCTACTGAACTAAAGGCAGAATATACTTGCCGAATATCCCAAAGAATAGCTCGATGTTGAAGAGCACGTATAAGGTCACTAAAATAGCACCTTGAACCTTTCCCATTTTACCGAATAGGAAAGTCAGTACCAACCATACAGTAACCAATAGCATTACTGGAATACTTATCACCACTACCGATTCAGGCACTACAATATTGCCTAGGAAAGATGGTATGCTCACCACCATTAAGATGTTGAATACATTGGAGCCGATTATGTTGCCCAAGGCCATTTCTGTACGTCCTGAGCGTGCCGCAGCTAGGCTAACTACCAATTCAGGCAAGCTTGTACCAAAGGCCACAGCTGTAAGCGATATAACATCTATTCCGATCTGTAATATCTCTGAGATATTCATGATAGAGCGTACAGTAAAGTCCGCACCCAGATAAATACCTATACCCCCTCCAATTAGTGTGGCCCATATACGCCAATCAGCACTAGGCTTTTCTTTACCTTCCTCTGCTTCTGGTTTCTTTTGCAACACGGCATAAGCTACATAGCCTATATATATCGCCAAAAGCACTAAGCCTTCCCAAAGTACTATCTCTCTATCTAGGGTGAAAAAGAAGAGCAATAACGCAGCCAGCGAAACGAATATCAAGTCGCCCATGTACGAACGAAAATGGAGTACCACCCCACCAGCAACCACAGCCATAATACCGCCAACTAAGGAAATATTAGCAATGTTAGACCCAACCACATTACCAAGTACTACTTCTGAAGCACCACTATATACAGCAATAATAGAAGTGATAAGTTCAGGAATGGAAGTGCCAAAGGCAAGAATCAACGTACCAATAACCACAGGGGATAGCCCCAAAGCCAAACCTATCTTTTCGGCCGCACCGATAAAAAAATCAGACGATTTAATGAGGAAGCCCAAAGCCAATACAAATACAACTATCCAACCTAACAATTCCATAGTAGCGATTTGCTGGCAAAGGTAGGAAATGGAAGTTTGAATTAATTAACCAGTATGTGCTATTCTAATCTCACTAAATGCCTTCTGGTTAATTGGATCTGGTTGGGGAGTTTTGGCATGATGAGTAAACTTTGTAAGCCTTACCCACTAAAGCACACAGCCTATATACGATATCTTATATTTGTGCGCACTTCCCCAAGCCATTAGTATTCAGCGAGTTACAACCCATTATAATAAATAATTATGGATTGGTTTTAAGCGAAAATGGTACAATTAGAGTACCTATTTACAATTTTTTGACTGATGCTGGTGCTCCGCTTTCCTTTAGCGTAATCTGGCACGTAGTTGTAAGGTAGCTTGTTTTTTGTGAACTGAGTGGCTATTCTCAGCTTGCAATCACCCTAGCTATAGCTTGCTAAATTTGGTGAAGTATACTTGGTTTTCAGTTTCCACACCCATGTAGTAAGTTCCCTTGGGTAGAGATGATACGTCAATAGTATTGTTACCTAAATCGGCATTTCCATAGTCTATCAGTTTTCCCAAAAGGGTATAAATGGCATAATTGGCAACAGCGTTAAAATTTCCAATAGATAGGGATCCGCTGGTAGGATTAGGATAGACTTTTATTTCCTGAGTTGATAAAATGTTTGGTATGCTTACAGAGTAATCGCAATTGCTTAAGGTAAAGCCATTGTAGCGTTGTAAACCCAGTTCATTATCCTCGTAGCAGATAATGCTAGATATGCGAATTGGTGGTGTTTCATAATACGGCAAAAACAAGCTCAATTGCTCAAAACCTTCATTAAAGAAGCCCACATCTTCAATTACACTTCCGCTGAAGGCAGATGAGTACATCCCTATTCGCTTAGCAGGAACTGTTCTGATAATTTGAGTTTTAAGTCTAAAACCATTCACTATAGTACTCCCCGTATCGTCAATTACTACCTGTAATGTATCGGGTATTCGGGTAGAGGGATAGTCTGCAGTGCTGGAATATACCGTAACTGTATCACCAGGGACAGTATTAAAATCATAAGCCAAATGGAAAACCTCCGTTTGAGGATCCACCCAGTAAACTCTCCCAGAATCTTTATATACGGCGATGTCACGGTAAAAGCCCCAAACATCTGGACTTTCGTCTGCTAACCACTTGCATGTTTTACCAGCAATAAGTGTATCGTTACTTACGTACTGCGAGGCACTTACAAAGACATTGCCTATTAAGTAAGTATCGTAGTACCAAGTAGCCCCCACAGGAGCAAACTCATGCTGCTGGGCAAAGCTAGCAGTAGATATAAACAGGAAAAATAGAATGGTTGAAATTTTCATATAACCAAAATAACAACTTTCAATTCCTTTAGGGGTATAAAGAATAAAAGCTGACAAAAGCCTTACAAACTAAAAAGCCCTTCCCGAAAATCGGGAAGGGCTCATATATAATTGCTAAAAACTTTTACTTGCTAAACTGCTCTGTTTCCGTACTTCCACCCATTGCTGTGGTAGAAGATTTACCTTGTTGAACGGTGTTCTGAACTGCATCGAAGTACTGCGTACCTACGAACGACTGGTGCTTAGCTGCTTTATAACCAGCGCCTTCTAATGCGAATTCACGCTCTTGTAATTCGCTGTACCCTGCCATACCGCGCTCTAAGTAAGATTTACTTAGCTCGAACATACTAGTGTTCAATGCGTGGAAACCAGCTAGTGTAATGAATTGGAACTTATAGCCCATTTCACTCAACTTCTCACGGAATGTTTCCATTTCTGGAACACTCAAGTGAGCTGCCCAGTTAAATGAAGGCGAACAGTTGTAAGCCAACATTTTTCCAGGGAACTTCTCATGCATTGCATCAGCAAATTCTTTAGCGTAACCTAAGTCTGGGTTTGATGTTTCCATCCAAACTAAGTCAGCATACGGTGCGTAAGCCAAACCACGGTCGATACCTTGACCAATACCGTTCTTCACATCGTAGAAACCTTCGCTACTGCGCGTTCCTTTAATGAACTTATGGTCGCGTGGGTCAATATCAGAAGTAATTAGTGTAGCTGAATCAGCATCGGTTCGAGCCACGATAACTGAAGATACACCACAAGCATCAGCAGCCAAACGAGCGGCAACCAATTTGTTGATAGCCTCTTGTGTAGGAACTAGTACCTTTCCACCTAAGTGACCACATTTTTTAGCTGAACTCAATTGATCTTCGAAGTGAGCACCTGCTGCACCTGCTTCTATC
>CAYGTK010000062.1:10148-18602 GCA_964352775.1 uncultured Chitinophagaceae bacterium | reverse complement strand
TTTCAGAATTGGCTACGGGTAGTTTCGGAATTGACGACCCGAAAGGATTGATTCATATCGACATCAACTCTGAGGTTTTCAATAAAAATTATCAAGCAGAACTTACGCTCCAGGCAGATGCCGAAGACGTGATAAAAGATATTTGGGAAGAATTGGATAGCAGGAACTTCACCTCACCAAGAAACTACAAAGACGTAACGGAGAAGATCAAGAAAGACTCTGATAAATACCATGCAGAGTGGTTGCCATCCAAAAAAGATGACCTTGTTTCACCAGGACATTTTTTTAAAGGACTACGCGAAAAACTGAGCGATGATGCTTTAATGGTGGTAGACGACGGTAAACACACTTTTTTAGCTGCGGAATTATTCCCAGTTAATGCCCCTAAGCAATTCGTATCGCCTACCGATTTCAATTGCATGGGCTTCTGCGTGCCTGCTACCATAGGTGCTAAATTGAGTAATCCCGATAAACAAGTAGTGGCCATTGTAGGTGATGGTGCTTTTATGATGACGGGTATGGAGCTGATAACAGCCACCACCTATGGCATTGCCCCAATGGTGTTTGTATTTCACGATGGCGAGTTGGGTCAAATTTCGCAGTTCCAGAAAGTGCCTTTAAATAGGTTGACCTGTACCGTAATTGGTAAGTTAAATATTGAAGGTGTGGCGATAGCCACAGGCGCACACTTCATCCATATGAAAAATGATAGCGACATTGAAAGCTGCTTAGAAGAAGCCATAAAAGTATCGCACCAAGGCAAGCCAGTATTGGTAGACGTAAATATTGACTACAGCAAAAAAACCATGCTGACCAAGGGGGTTATTAAAACTAATTTAAGTCGCTTCCCGCTAGGGGAGAAGGTAAGGTTTATTGGTAGGGCGGTTAAGCGGCATGTGTTAGGGTAGAATGATGTGGCTATATGGCAGTATACCTTTCATGTACTTCCAACAGAAAAAGTTAATCTAGTTAGGCTTGTCAAAACCTTCTGATGATGGAGATTGGTACTATGATAGTGAGCTTTATTGGGAAGAGATAAATATGCCGATCGATGGTCATTTGGCCCTGCATCACATTCTATCTCTACAAAAATCATGGTCTGAAAGCATCTTTCAGTTTGGCAGCCTAGATTCCAACGTAGTAGAATTATTTATAGAAAACGGTTATGTACAACCAGCCTCATTCAGAATAGACTATACAACCGATTACCTAGACAGTATAATCAAACTCTTAGAGCATTTCAAAGCAAATGACTGTTTAGTGATTGATGACAAATTTAGCCCATTACCCGAGGATATTGCTCAGATATAAGCTTTGATTGAAGGCTCATCACAGGCAAGAATGCTCGATAAATTGAACAACAATTAAAATGGGTCCTAATCAAGGATTGTTCTCTGGCCTCATCTGTGGGAAGAACAGTACCTCTTGAATGCTAGGGTTATCCGTTAAAAACATGACCAAACGATCGAGGCCGATACCCATTCCTGAGGTAGGTGGCATACCGTATTCTAAAGCACGTAGAAAATCTTGGTCGATGAACATGGCCTCGTCATCACCTTTTTCGCTTAGTTTCAGTTGGTCTTCAAATCGTTCGCGTTGATCGATTGGGTCGTTCAGCTCACTGTAGGCGTTGGCCAACTCTTTTCCGCAAACGAATAACTCAAAGCGCTCGGTCAATTCAGGGTTGTCGCGGTGCTTTTTACATAATGGCGACATCTCTACGGGGTAGTCGGTAATAAAGGTCGGCTGCACGTAATTGTGCTCACATTTCTCTCCAAAAATCTCGTCTATCAGCTTGCCTTTACCCATGGTTTCATCTACCTCAATGTGTAGCTCTTTACAAGCTTGGCGAAGTGCAGTCTCATCCATTCCAGTAATGTCAATTCCTGTGTGTTCCTTTATGGCATAAGTCATGGTTACGCGAGCAAAAGGTGCCTTTAAATTCAATGGCTGACCTTGGAATTCTATTTCCGTAGTGCCATATAAATCAGTGGTAACCCGCTCTATCATCTGCTCGGTAAATTCCATCATCCATTTGTAGTCTTTGTAGGCTACATATATCTCCATCACGGTAAACTCTGGGTTATGCGTACGGTCCATGCCTTCATTTCTGAAGTTTCTAGAGAATTCATATACCCCATCGTAACCACCAACTATCAAGCGTTTTAAGTAAAGCTCATTGGCAATACGCAGGTACAATGGAATATCCAAAGCATTGTGATGGGTGGCAAATGGTCGAGCTGCCGCCCCTCCAGGTATAGGTTGTAATACTGGCGTATCAACTTCCATATAATCATGCTCATTGAAAAAGCTGCGCATGCTATTGATGATCTTAGTACGCTTCTGGAAAATTTCACGAACTCCTTTATTTACCAAAAGATCTACATAGCGTTGGCGATAACGTTGTTCTGGGTCAGCAAAAGCATCATGTACATTTCCATCTTCATCAGTCTTCACTTGTGGTAATGGGCGAAGTGATTTTGAAAGCACCGTTAATTCTGTAACGTGTACACTTACCTCACCTACTTTGGTGGTAAACATGTGTCCCTTAATACCGATGAAATCACCAAGATCTAAAAGCTTCTTAAATACCGTGTTGTACATGGTTTTATCCTCTCCAGGACAAACCTCATCTCGATTTACGTATATCTGAATTCGGCCACTGTTATCCATCAACTCTGCAAAGGCAGCTTTTCCCATAATGCGGCGGGCCATAATACGACCTGCTAAAGTAACTTCTTTACCCTCTTCGTAATTTTCTTTTAGCGGTGTGGCATAGTCTGTTACCTCATACTTAGCTGCTGGATAAGGGTCAATACCTAAGTCGCGCAGTTGCTGTAATGATGCTCTACGTATCTTTTCTTGTTCAGAAAGTTGTTGTGCCATTTTTCACGATTTTAAGGAGGGCAAAGTTAACACAAATGGGCGGCAAGCCGAACCTACTTCTTTGGATACGCAAAGCGGTAAATAATGTACAAGATGACTAGCCCACATATTAAAGGAGACAGCAGAAACAGCGGGGCTATTCGAAATAAGTCTAGCACCTCATTTCGTGCAGCTACTAGCCCCCAAAAGCCAATGTTCTTCAATGCCCACAGTCCCGCAAAGTAGTAAGCCCCTACTATTGGTATTTGGGCAACCATGGTCCAAAAAGTGCTTTTACTTAAAAACCACTCTTGAATAAACACTCCAACCATAGCTAAAGCCAATTGAAGGCCAATGAGAATGATGACCGTAGTATGCTCTAGCACTATGGTAGATTCTGCAAAGCGTAATTCCACTGGGTCTGGGGGAATAAAAAAGAAATCCCAAAACAATCCGAAAACGAATGCAATGGCAATCAACTGAATTCTTAACCAAGCTCTCCTGCTCATACTGTAAAGATAGAAGGTGAATAATTAATAATTGTTCAAAATATAAAGCGAAACCTTTTTTTGTCAGGCACGTACCTTTTAAGTAGATCAGTGAAATATGGCATTGCAGGGAAGAAAATTAGCGATCATTCAAACAGTACTCGGGTTATCAGACGATAGCTTGTTACATCAAGTAGAAGAGTTGCTAGCTGACGCGCCTATTTCTGAAGACACGCACCCTGAAAAACTATCTACTACCGATCTACAGGCACAACTAGATACCGCTGCCGATAACCTAAAACATGATAAAGTTTGCTCTACCAAAGCCGTTTGGGAATTATTTAACCCCCCGAAATAGAGGCCTATGGAACGACTTACTGTACTTTGGACCGATCAGGCCCAAGATCAATTGAAGACGATCTATCACAAGATCAGCCGCTACTCGCATGCAAAAGCAATGCAAGCAGTTAAACGAATATTGAGTACCGAAATGCAACTGGGATTATTTCCAGAGTCTGGCGTTAAGCAAAGTGCTGTTCGGCCGCACTTTCCCTATAAGTTCATTATTTCGGGCGATTACAAAATTGTTTATCATACAGATGATAAGTTGGTATACATTGACACCGTATATCCCATTCGCCTAGACCCAGAGTTTTAAGCCAGTACTTTTTCAATACTCTGCCACAGAAGCTCAGCGGTTCTATCCCAACTGAATTTTGCTCGTTGAGCCTTTCCTTTTTCTATTAACTGCTCACGTAACTCAGGGTGGTCGTGTATTTGCAGTAAGCCATCAGCAATATTATTAACGGAAAGCGGGTCAACCAGAATTGCTGCATCGCCAGCTACTTCGGGCATGGAACTTACATTGGAGGTAATAACGGGGATGTCAGCGTACATAGCTTCCAAAATTGGTATACCGAAACCCTCAAACAAGGAAACATACACCATCGCCTTTGCTCCTTTTACCAAACCAGACAACTCTGTTGCTGCTAAATGTCCAGGCATAATCACATCTTCCCGATGCTTCATGGTGTTTAGTGTGTTTTGTATTTCTCCTGTTTTCCAAGCCTTTCGGCCAATTAAGACCAATTGCGTATGTCCTTCTCGCTGTGCTCGGAATTCATCAAATGCCTGAAGAAGGCGGGCGATGTTTTTTCTTGGATGTAAGGAGCCTACGTAAATAAAGTAGTCGGCCTTTACTCCATGTTTGCCTTTCGCCGCTTGAATATCCTTATCTGAAACCGCTAAAAAGGAGGGGTTGCAACCATTAGGGCTTATATCAATTTTATCTGCTGAAATTCCATACTGCTGCTGAATATCGCCTTTGGTATATGCTGAAACCGTAACAATTCTATCCGCTCGTTCCACCAACTTTGGTGTGTAATAATTATAAAACCAATGGTACGTACGCGGTAAGTGCTCAGGATAATGAACGAAAGCGAGGTCGTGAACTACTAGCACCTGCTTAGTTTCGGCCCTTAAGCTACAAAAGCCATCTTGCGAAAGGAAGAGGTCTATTTTCAATCGTTTCAGTAAATTAGGTAAGGCGAACTCGAACCAATACCATATTAATATGGGATGCCTTGTTGGTGGACCTATCTGAATGGGCGTTACGTTATCGCTGAAAACAAATTCAACATCAAAAGGTCTATCGAAGAAAAAATAGAACTCGTGTTCGGGATGTTGCTCGGTAATTCGCTTGAGTGTTTGGTAGGTGTACCAGCCAATACCCTCTAACTTGTCCTTTTGTAGTAAGCGGGTATTTACGGCAATTTTCAAGCGTGCAATTTTCTCCAAAAATACATAGAACGTTAATACTCCTATATTTAACGCCTATGGCTTCAGAACGCTTTGTGAAATTACTGGCCACCCCACTAGGCACGGTGTATATCGGAAGCGATGGTAAACGGATACTGGACATCAAGTTTTTAGATGGAGAAATAGAGGAAAAGGAGAATGGTCATCCATTATTAGAAAGCGCTGCTAAGCAATTGCAATCCTATTTTGACAGAGAATTAGATCAGTTTGACCTTCCCTTAGCGATAAGCAATGGTACCGATCATCAACAAAAAGTTTGGATAACATTAAAGAACCTGCCATTTAGTAAAACCATGTCTTATCTTGACTTAGCGCGCCAATTGGGAGATGAAAAAAGTATTCGTGCGGTAGCCAATGCTAATGCTAGAAACCCTTTTGCTATAGTTATACCCTGTCACCGAATTATAGGTAGCGATGGAAGTTTAACGGGATATGCTGGAGGACTCTGGCGGAAGAAGTGGCTATTAGAACATGAGCAAGACGCACATCAAGGCACGCTTTTTGCTTAAAGTGTTGCAACAATACTTTACTTCACAGCCAATTTTAATTAGCTTGGCAAAAATTGCTACAATGCGTTACACACTGCTACTATTGATGCTTTTATCAGGACTTTCTCTATTTGCTCAAACTACTGATGAAGAAGAGAAAGAAAAAAAGGTGACCCTTAGAGATTACATCATTCCTGAAGACTCAGAAGTGGACCACCTGTTCATTAACTACTCCCAGCGGCAACCTGTACGAGTAAAATGGATCGCTATAAATGATTCTACTTACAACTTAGAATACCACTCTATTGCTGAAGGTGCTGAAAAATACATGTATACCCATCGGGTGCGAATTACAGATACGGAATATCGTTTGTTAGGGTATGTAGAGAAAGAGCGCTTCCGAAAAAAGAACGCGTTAATGGTGGTTTATCCTCAAGATAGTACCGTGAAAGAGATTTGGACAGAAGCGGACCCTGATTTTACCAATCAAAAATGGGATTACGAGGTAGCTAGAATAGATACCTTTCATACAGATAACTACACAACGGTAGATGCATTAGTGGTAAAACGTAAACCAAAAGCAGGCGAAGCTTCAGAAATTGAAACGTATGTGTATATAAAGGATATAGGGCTATACTTAGTAAGAAGAGGGACTAATCCAACTCGCCAAAGAACATCTCCCTATTAATTCGCTTTTTCAGAGAAGAACTTAATGCGTATTAGCTGAACTTCTTCTGGTTCTACATCTAGGCCATCTTCATTTAAGATGTTGCATGCTTCATTAAGGTCAGGCGTTTCCGACTCCATAAAGTACTCGAAAATATCTTCCTGCTGATATTCATCCATCACCTCATCTAAATGGTATTGAATATCCAGTTTTGTTCCAGAAGTGATTATCGTTTCCAGTTCATGCAATAACTCCGACATTTTAAGCCCGAGATTGTCTGCAATATCATCCAGTGGTATCTTCTTATCAATATTCTGGATGATAGCTACCTTGTTACCAGACTTGTTGACTAATGAGCGCACCACAATATCATTTGGTCGTTCAATGTCGTTATCTTCTACATACTGACCTATTACTTCAATAAAGGCCTGTCCGAACTTAATAGCCTTACTTTTACTTACTCCTGAAATATTCGACAGTTCCTCTGTGGTTATCGGATATTGCGTAGCCATATCCTCTAACGAGTTTTCCATGAAAACCACGTAAGGAGGAAGGTCTTTCTGTTTAGCCACTTGCTTACGAACATCTTTCAACATCCCAAGCAATTTCTGGTCAAGCGCACCGCCTTTGGTATTAGAGCTTATCTCCATTTCGTCTGCTTCTTCTACAAAGTTGTGGTTCATCACCACTTCAAACTTAGTTGGCTTGCCAATAAATGCCTCTCCTCTCTCGGTGATCTTCAGATTACCATACTCCTCTATCTCTCTATCCAAAAACCCTTCTAGCATTGCTTGTCGGATGATTGAGTTCCAATACACCTCATCTTTGCCAGAACCCTTTCCGTAGGTGGCTAGCTTGTCAAAGCGAAGGTTATTGATCAACTGGTTCTTGCGTCCCATCAAAATGGTTACCGTAGTAGGTATGCCTGTATTTCCTTTGGCAAGTTGAACAGTAAGCAAGGCGAGTTTTGCATCTTCTTTAGCCTCCAACTTAGGTTTAGGGTCGCGTGAATTATCACACATTTTAGCCCCAGGTCCATTTATTTCGTCAAATTCTTCACCAAAATAGTGAAGCAAGAATTTTCTTCTGTTTACTGAGGTCTCGCAGTAAGCTACCATTTCATTCAGTAGCTGATAGCCCATTTCGCGTTCAGCAAGTGGTTTATCTTTTAAGAATTTCTCCAGTTTTTGCACATCCTTGTGACTGTAAAAGGCGATACAAACTCCCTCTAAGCCATCGCGACCAGCGCGACCAGTCTCTTGGTAGTAGTTCTCAATGCTTTTTGGCATATCAAAGTGTATCACAAAACGCACATCGGGTTTGTCAATTCCCATTCCGAATGCAATAGTTGCAACAATTACGTCCACATCCTCTTTCAAGAAATTATCCTGTGTGCGTGCTCGCAATCCAGCGTCTAACCCCGCATGGTAAGGAGCCGCTTTAATACCGTTGATGCTTAACAGGTTAGCTATTTCCTCGGTGCTTTTTCTGCTCAGCACATAGATAATGCCCGACTTGCCTTCATTCTTTTTTATGTATTGAATGATCTGCTTTTCGGCCATACCTTTTTTACCTTTTGGTCGTACCTCGTAAAACAGATTATCTCTGTTAAATGAAGATTGGAACAAAGCAGGTTTTTCCAGGGCAAGGTTCTTAATGATGTCCTCCTTCACCTTAGGCGTGGCAGTAGCGGTAAGCGCAATAACGGGAGTATTACCCCCCAGCATGCTTATCATGCTCTTTATCTTTCTGTATTCAGGTCTAAAGTCGTGTCCCCATTCAGAAATACAATGAGCTTCATCCACTGCTACAAAAGAAATATTCAGCTTTTGAAAAAACTCTAGATTGGCAGGCTTGGTAAGGGTTTCAGGCGCTATGTATAGCAATTTTGTCTTCCCGGCTACTAAAGCCTCTTTTACTTCTTTCATCTGCGCTTTGGTAAGCGATGAGTTTAAAAAGTGAGCAATATCATCATTACTGCTATAAGAGCGAACCAAGTCCACCTGATTCTTCATTAAGGCTATAAGTGGAGAGATAACTATGGCCGTGCCTTCACTAAGAATAGCCGGCAATTGATAGCACAGAGATTTTCCTCCTCCAGTAGGCATAATAACGAACGTATCCGTTC
>CAYGTK010000062.1:0-10138 GCA_964352775.1 uncultured Chitinophagaceae bacterium | reverse complement strand
TTGTTCTCCTTTGAAGCCGTTGAAACCAAAATAGCGTTTCAGGCCTTCATTAAGCGATAAACGCTCTATCACATGCGCGTCTTGTTCCATTAAGAGTTTGGTTTAATGCTAAATTTCTGCAAACTTGCGAACGCAAATAAGTGGTCGATGGATATAATTTTTCGATGCTTGTTTTTCGCAACATCCTTAATATGAATATACCATAAATAGGCTAATAAAACGTACACAACACTCATTTATTTATCCAATGAAGAAGCAAGAAGATCACTATGTAGCCATTATGGCAGGCGGTATAGGCAGTAGGTTCTGGCCTAAAAGCCGCACAGCATTACCCAAGCAGTTTTTAGACATTTTGGGGCTAGGTCGCTCCTTACTTCAAATGACCTACGATAGGTTCGCACAAATTGTGCCAGAAGAGAACATTCTCATCGTTACTAACGATGCTTATGCTGGATTAGTGAAAGAGCAGTTACCGAAGATCACTGATAATCAGATACTTCGCGAACCGCTTCGCCGTAATACGGCGCCATGTGTGGCTTATGCTGCTCACAAAATAAATGCGCTAAACCCAAATGCGTCATTAGTAGTAGCCCCATCTGACCATCTAGTAATGGATGCTGCAGGGTTTCAAGATGTTATTGGCAAAGGTTTAGACATTGTGTCAAAAGAAGAAAGCCTTCTCACTTTGGGTATAATACCTACTCGCCCAGATACTGGCTATGGCTACATCCAATACTTAGAAAGCGGTAATGCGAATGATGCAAAAAAGGTGAAGACCTTTACAGAAAAACCAACTTTAGAAATAGCAAAGCAATTTATCAATAGCGGCGATTTCTTGTGGAACTCAGGTATTTTCATTTGGCATGTAAAAACTATCATGAAAGCCTTTGAAAATCATCTTTCAGAGGTGCACGATATTTTTACAGAGGGTGAAGAGAAGTATAACACTTCTGAAGAGCAAGCATTTATTAACAAAGCCTATACGCATTGCACCAATATCTCTATTGATTATGGGATAATGGAGAAGGCCAATAATGTTTACGTAATACCGTCCGAATTCGGTTGGTCTGACCTTGGTACATGGGAGTCGTTATATCAGCATTACGAAAAAGATTATTTGGGTAATGCCGTTTCGGGAAAAGATGTGATGGTGGTAGATGCCGCCAATAACATGGTAATGGCACCCAATGGTAAATTAGTAGTGCTACAAGGCCTGAACAGCTACTGTGTGATAGATACGGATGATGTACTACTCATCTGCAAACGAGAGAACGAACAGCATATAAAACAATACACCGCCGATGTGAAAAAGAACAAAGGCGATAAGTACGTTTAGAAGTGCATTTTCCTGGAAGCATTCGCTCTAAGTTGCCTAGAATAGGCACTACCATTTTCTCGAAAATGACAGACCTTGCTAACGAGCATGGAGCAATAAATCTATCCCAAGGGTTTCCAGGGTTTGATTGTGATGTAAAGTTAAAGGAGCTGGTTTCCCACCATATGTATCAAGGGAAAAACCAGTATGCCCCTATGGCAGGTGTGCCATCTTTGAGAGAGGCCATAGCAAAGAAGATAGCAGGTCAGCATGGCGTGGTAATAGACTCTGAAACGGAAGTAACCATTACCGCTGGAGCTACTCAGGCGATATACACTGCCATTTCAGCGCTAGTGCATGAAGGGGATGAGGTAGTGGTTTTTACCCCAGCTTACGACTGCTATATACCAGCCATAGAGTTGGCAGGAGGAATTCCCAAGGTTATTCCTTTGGAGTATCCTGAATTCAAGGTAGATTGGGAGCAAGTTCGACGATCGTGTTCGGTTAGAACTAAAGCTATATTGATCAACACCCCTCATAATCCAAGCGCTACACTCTGGACAGATGAAGACATGCTGCAGCTGGAAAGATGTGTAGCTGGAACAGATATTGTTATACTTAGCGATGAAGTTTACGAGGCTATTGTTTTTGATGGAGCAGAGCATCAGAGTGTTTTAAAGTATCCTGGCTTGGTGGAAAAGAGCATGGCTATATTTTCTTTCGGAAAAGCTTATCATATTACCGGCTGGAAGACGGGTTATGTAGTAGCACCAAAAGAATTGATGGCAGAGTTCAGAAAAGTGCATCAGTATTTGGTATTCTCTGTTAATACCCCTGTACAATATGCTTTGGCAGACTACATGGAGCAAGGCCCTTCGTTCAACGAACTGGCTCAGTTATTCCAAGCCAAGCGCAATCTGTTTTTAGCTCATTTAGAAGGTTCTAGGTTTACTTGGGAGAAGGCTGGCGGGTCTTATTTCCAGTTGCTGAATTATGAAAAGATCACGGATGAGCCTGACACGTTAGTTGCAGAAAATTGGACCAAAGAACATGGCGTAGCTGCTATACCTATTTCTGTGTTCTATCAGCACGATACCGACCCGAAAGCCTTGCGCTTTTGTTTTGCAAAGGAAGATGATGATCTAAAACGAGCCGCTGAACGCTTATGCAAGATCTAAGGATAACATTGGTTCAAACAGAATTGGCTTGGGAAGATAAACCGGCTAACCTTCAAAACTTTGATACTGTTTTGAAGCCCTTAAAAGGGGAGACCGACCTCATTCTTCTTCCCGAAATGTTCACCACAGGATTTAGCATGCAACCCGAGCTTTTTGCTGAAGAAATGCATGGGTCTAGCGTTTCTTGGATGCAAGAGAAAGCATACACCCTTGATGCTGCTATATGTGGAAGCATCATTATCAAGGAAGGTGAAGAGTACTTCAATCGCCTAATATGGGCGACCCCTGATGGAGTTCTTAAGACCTATGATAAACGCCACCTTTTTACTTTAGCAGGAGAAAAAAAGCATTATACTGCTGGCTATGAAAGATTAATTGTAGAGTGTAAAGGTTGGAAGATATGTCCACAAGTGTGCTACGATCTTCGCTTTCCAGTTTGGGCTAGGAATAACCTAGATTATGACCTGCTGCTCTACATCGCTAATTGGCCTGAGCGAAGGAATACAGCTTGGAAAAGCCTGCTGCAAGCAAGAGCTATAGAGAACCAAAGCTATCTAGCAGCGGTTAACCGCATCGGAGATGATGGCAATGGTATTTATCACTCTGGAAATAGTTGTTTGATAGACCCATTAGGAGAGGTGATATATACGGAAAGTGATGCTACCTTCGTTAAAACATTTTCACTTAACAAAGAACGACTCAACTATGTGAGGGAGAAGTTTGCCTTCCTTCCTGACCAAGATGACTTTACCATACACACATGACCATAGCACTAGATAGAACTGCAATAGACGAACGATTTCGCGAAGTAGTTCAGAAAGACATCTTTCGAAAATTTAAAAAGAACCCTGATGTAGACGCGTGCCTATTCCTTATTGGCATAAGGGAACTTGGCACATTAAAACGCCGCTTTAAAAAAGAGGAAAAACAAGACTTGATGCACATAGCCGTTTGTCGCTTATTAAGCGAACTTGGCTACTATGATATAGAGGGTTTGGATAAAGATGGATGGCCGCATTGGGTAGCCTTAAAACCCTTGCCAAAGCTGGAATTAGACGAGCAGGAGTATTTGTTAAAACAACAGATAATTCGTTACTTTGAGGCCCTATAAAAAATCAAGATAAACATGAAATATATAGTATTTATAACAGTGTTCGCGATAAGCTTATTCAGCTTCCAATCGTGCACTTCCGCAAAAAACAAAAAAATGGAAGATGGCTTATATGCAGAAATAATAACTAACAAGGGACCTATCCTTATTGAGCTTTATTTTGATAAAGTACCTATGACCGTAGCCAACTTTGTCGGTTTAGCAGAAGGTAAGATCAAAAATGATGCAAAAGCAGAGGGTGTTCCATTTTATGATGGTTTGAAATTTCACCGTGTTATCGCTGATTTTATGATACAAGGTGGTGACCCACAAGGAACTGGTCAAGGTGGTCCAGGTTACAAATTCGCTGACGAATTCGACCCAACGCTCAAGCATGATGGCCCAGGAGTATTATCCATGGCAAATTCTGGCGCTGCTACTAACGGTAGCCAATTCTTTATTACACATAAAGAAACTCCTTGGTTAGATGGAAAACACTCTGTATTCGGTAAAGTATCTGATTCTACCTCACTAACAATTGTTAATGCTATTGCGCAAGGCGATACAATGAAAGAAGTAAAGATCATACGCGTAGGTAAAGAAGCTAAGCAATTCGATGCACCAGCAGTATTTGAAGCAAAACAAGAGGAAGCAAAAGCAAAAGAAGAAGCTAAAATAGCGGCCGCGCAAGCAGAAATAGCTAAAATAGCTGGTGACGCAGAAGTAACCAATAGTGGATTAATGTACATCATTCAAGAAGAAGGCGAAGGACCGAATCCAGTTCCTGGCAATACAGTTTCAGTGCACTACACTGGCACATTGATGGATGGTACTAAGTTCGATTCTTCTTTAGACCGAGGGCAGCCAATTGAGTTTCCATTAGGTCAAGGTCGTGTTATTCCAGGATGGGATGAAGGTATTGCCTTATTGAAGAAAGGTGGTAAAGCAAAACTTATCATTCCTCCGAACTTAGCTTACGGAGCACAAGGTGCTGGCGGTGTTATTCCACCAAATGCAACATTGATATTTGAAGTAGAGCTTGTTGATTTTAAATAAGCCAACTAATAGAAATAAGAAGCCCCTTCTGGATAACAGAAGGGGCTTTTCTTTTTTGATCTATTTTGCCTTCTCTTGGCACAATTCTACTAACATACAATTGGTGCTTTTTGGGTGTAGAAAGGCTATCCGCTTATTGTCAGCACCATCTTTTGGGGTAGTATTTATCAGCCGAAACCCTTCCCCCTTTAACCGTTCTATTTCGGCATCTATATTTTCTACCTCAAATGCGATGTGATGGATACCTTCCCCTCTTTTTTCAATGAATTTAGCTATCGGACTATCAGGGTCACTAGCCTCTAATAATTCGATCTTTGAGTCCCCCATTTGAAAGAAGGAAGTAGTTACTCCTTCTGACTCAACTGCCTCTGCTTTATAAGCCTCTTTACCAAACAGCTTGGAAAAAAGCTCATTCGCGCTCTTTATGTCTTTTACTGCAATACCGATGTGTTCTATCTTCAACATTCGCCTCTGGCTTTTCGTTAACTTTATGTTACGAATTTAGCATAAAATGAAAGAGTATAAACCCACCATCTACCTAGACAACAACGCCACAACGGTAGTTGACAAGGAAGTATTGGGTGCCATGCTGCCTTATTTTACTACTACTTATGGTAATGCCGCCAGTAAAACTCACCCCTTTGGCTGGCAAGCGGAAGCTGCTGTAGATAAAGCTCGACAACAGATAGCTGGCCTAATTCACTCCGAACCGAATGAGATCATATTTACATCAGGTGCTACTGAGGGGATTAACCTAGCCTTACAAGGTGTTCATCAATTATACACTTCAAAGGGAAAGCATATTGTTACGGTAGCTACCGAGCATAAAGCGGTGTTAGATTGTTGTGAATTTTTGGAGCAGGAAAGGGATGCAGAAATAACTTATTTAGGAGTTGATGAAAATGGACTGATTAACTTACAGAATCTTGAAAAGGCTATACGACCTGATACCATCCTAGTAGCTGTAATGCTCGTAAATAATGAAACTGGCGTTATCCAACCTATAAAAGCGATCGCTGAAATAGTTCATGCTAAGGGGTCGATGCTGTTGAGTGATTGTACGCAAGCAATTGGGAAAGTAGCTGTTGATGTACAAGAGCTAGGAATAGATATTATGCCCGTAAGCGCCCATAAATGCTATGGACCAAAAGGGGTTGGCGCATTATACCTAAGAAGGCGAGGTCCACGAGTTAGTTTAGCTCCACTATTTCATGGTGGTGGTCATGAAAAAGGTTTGCGCCCTGGAACACTAAATGTGCCAGGAATAGTAGGTTTGGGAAAGGCATGTGAACTGGCTAATGATCTTGAAAAGTATACTTCTGACATAGCCCACCTTAGAGATCAATTAGAAAAGGACTTATTAGCGATAGATGGTGCTGTTGTAAACGGTTCAACCAAAAACCGAGCACCAAACACTACTAATATATCTTTCATCGGAACGGTGCCAGGTGCTTTAATAAAGGCACTTAGTGATAAAGTAGCCGTTTCATCAGGGTCAGCCTGTACATCTGCTATCATGGAACCTTCGTATGTGCTAAAAGCTATGGGCGTGAGTGATGAAGATGCGTATACTTCTGTTCGTTTCAGTTTAAGTAAACACACTACTAAAGAAGAGATTGACGCTACGATAACTGCTGTAAAGCAAGCTGTGAAGGCGAGAATGACCTTGAAATAGTTGAACTTTCTTTTGTGCCTGTCCGTTCGTAACTTTGATAAACAAAGAAGCCTATGTTATTCGTATCCGATAAAGCAAAACAACAGATAGACCACTTGATAGAAAAGGATGGTTTAACCAACGAGCATTTCGTTAGAGTATCTGTATTGGCTGGCGGTTGCTCTGGCTTTTCTTACGACATGAAATTCGATGACCAACCACAAGAAGGGGATGAGGTATTCGAAGATAAAGGCGTAAAGATAGTTACCGACAAAAAGAGCTTCCTCTATGTATTCAACACTATGTTGGATTATTCCGATGGTTTAGAAGGCAAAGGATTCTACTTCAACAACCCTAATGCTTCTCGTACTTGCGCCTGCGGCGAGAGCTTCGCTGTTTAAGCGCTCTGCATTTCAGCAAATAGCGGAAATTTAACCGCAAAAGCTTCCACTTCTTCTCGTACACCTGCTATCACAGCCTCGTCATCTGGTGAACTGATCAAACGGTCTATCCATTCTACCACTTTTAAGCAATCCTCTTCCTTAAATCCACGCGTGGTAATGGCAGCTGAACCAATACGTATACCAGAAGTGATGAATGGTGAACGGTCATCAAAAGGCACCATGTTCTTGTTCACAGTAATGTGTGCCTCTCCTAAAATACGCTCTGCTTTCTTCCCGCTAACATCCTTATTTCTTAGATCTATTAGCATCATATGGTTATCCGTTCCGCCAGAGATGATCTTATAATCCTTGGCTACAAAAGCATTGGCCATAGTTTGTGCATTGGCAATTACTTGCTTACCATATGTTTTAAATTCATCACTAAGTGCTTCCAAAAAAGCTACTGCTTTAGCGGCAATAACGTGCTCCAATGGCCCACCTTGCGTACCAGGGAATACTGCACCGTTCAATATAGCTGACATCATTTTCACCTCGCCTTTAGGTGTTTTTAATCCCCAAGGGTTCTCAAAATCTTTTCCCATCATTATCAATCCACCACGTGGTCCGCGAAGGGTTTTATGGGTAGTAGTAGTAACGATATGACAATGCGGCATTGGGTCATCCAATAAACCAGCAACTATCAATCCTGAAGGATGCGATACATCAGCTAACAATAACGCACCTACTTTATCTGCAATAGCTCGGAAACGAGCATAATCCCATTCACGAGAATAGGCAGATGCACCACAGATGATCAGTTTAGGTTTAACTTCTAGGGCTGTAGCTTCTACTTTATCCATATTAATACGGCCAGTAGCTTCCTCTACACCATAAAAGTGAGCATCGTACAACTTACCAGAGAAGTTAACTGGCGAGCCGTGTGTTAAATGACCACCATGCGATAGGTCGAAGCCTAAAATAGGATCACCCGCATTCAATACGCCAAGCATAACAGCAGCGTTAGCTTGAGCACCACTATGAGGCTGTACATTGGCATACTCCGCACCATATAATTGACAAGCACGGTCAATAGCTAGTTGCTCTGATTGATCCACTATTTCGCAACCACCATAATAACGTCGCCCAGGATAACCTTCGGCGTATTTATTGGTCAATACGCTACCCATGGCTTCCATCACTTGCTCGCTGGCATAATTTTCAGAAGCTATAAGTTCCAAGCCCTTTTTCTGGCGGTCGTACTCTTTATCTATAATGTCGAATATGGCGGTATCGCGTTGCATATCTTGTGTTTTCTTACTCCCAAAATTACGAAATTATGTGCGGCTTAAAACCTGCTTTTACCTACTTAATATCACATTCTAATAACGTCTACACGACTTGCCGATCTTACATTTTGTCGTATTTTAGGCCCTTACGAAACCATGCCCATGAAAGCCATAATACCAATAGCCGGAGCAGGTACCCGCCTTCGACCATTTACCTACACCCAGCCCAAAGCTTTAATACCCGTTGCGGGTAAACCCATCCTCGGCTTCATTATTGAGGAACTACAAAGTTTAGGGATAGATGAGTTCGTTTTCATCATTGGTTATTTAGGCGAAAAAGTGAAGAGCTACGTGCAAGAAAAGCATCCCGATATTAAGATGCATTTTGCTACGCAAGAAGTAAGGAAAGGGCTTGGCCATGCTATCCATATGGCTAAAGACTTAATAGACCCTAATGAGGAAGTGCTGATATTTTTGGGAGACACCATTGTTGAAGCAGACCTGAAAACGGTATTAGCTTCTGATACATCTGCCCTTGGTGTTAAGAAAGTGGATGACCCTCGAAATTTTGGGGTAGCTTCTGTTAAAGAAGATGGTACCATTACTCAGGTAATAGAAAAACCGCGTTTTGCAAAGTCAAACATGGCATTGGTAGGTGTGTATAAGATAAAAGAATCGAAAGCGCTTTTTGAGGCTTTGGATAAGATTATTTCAGAGACCTCGCACGATAAAGAGGAGATTCATTTAGCTGATGCTATCATGGTTATGATAGAGCAAGGTATCGTATTCAATAGCTTTCGGGTAAATCATTGGTACGACTGTGGTAAAGTGGATATTTTACTTGCTACCAACCGTACTTTGTTAGAAAAGAACGAAATACATTCTGACCCAAAAGACTTTGATAATACAGTTATCATCAACCCTGTTAGCATTGCAAAGAGCGCAATAGTTCGGAATTCCATTATTGGGCCAAACGTAAGTATTGGCGAAGGTTCAGAGATAAGTCATTCCGTGGTGCAAGATTCTATTATCGGAAGTTTCGCTAGACTAGATCAGATTATTTTGAATGGTTCTTTAATAGGAAGTGATGCTTCAGCAAAGGGATTGGCCCAAAGTCTGAATATTGGTGATAACACCGACATTGACTTAAGCGGAAAAGCGAATGCATAATGAACGACAATAAGATAAACAAGCTATTCGGCATAAAGTACCCTATCATTCAAGCGGGTATGATATGGTGTTCAGGCTGGGAATTGGCTTCCGCAGTAAGTAATGCTGGTGGGTTGGGAATTATTGGGGCAGGATCAATGTATCCCGATGTGTTAAGAGAGCACTTACGAAAATGTAAAGCTGCTACTGATAAACCTTTTGGGGTGAATGTGCCTTTGCTATATCCTGACATCTTAGAGTTGATGGAGATAATTATTGCAGAAGGAGTAAAGATCGTTTTTACTTCTGCTGGAAGCCCGAAGACTTGGACGGAATATTTAAAGAAAGCTGGAATAACCGTAGTGCATGTAGTTGCCAGCGTAAAATTCGCCCAGAAGGTGCAAGACGCAGGTTGCGATGCAGTTGTAGCTGAAGGCTTTGAAGCTGGAGGACACAACGGCAAGGAAGAAACCACCACACTAGTACTTATTCCAGCTGTAGCCGATGCCATTGATATTCCATTGTTAGCTGCAGGTGGTATTGCCAATGGCCGGCAAATGATGGCCGCCATGGCTCTTGGTGCTGATGGCGTGCAAATAGGCTCTCGATTCGCAGCTACGGTTGAAAGTTCTGCTCATCAGAATTTTAAGCAAAGCATAGTAGATGCTAAGGAGGGCGACACCAAACTAACCATGAAGCAAGTAGTACCTGTTCGCTTAGTGAAGAACAAATTCTTCCATGAAATAGAAGCTATGGAAGAGCGAGGTGCTACTCGCGAAGAATTAGCCCTACATTTAGGTAGAGCACGCGCGAAAAAAGGTATGTTCTTAGGCGACTTGGATGAAGGTGAACTGGAGATAGGACAAGTTTCAGGCTTTATAAATGAGGTACAACCAGCTGCGGAAGTGCTACAAGAAATTTGGCAAGAATTTTTGGCTACCAAAGAAGCTGTAAACAGATTCTAACGCCTTGAAAACTACTTTATTAATAATTTATTATTTTTAAATCTAAATAATAAAATTATCGA
>CAYGTK010000061.1:0-18682 GCA_964352775.1 uncultured Chitinophagaceae bacterium | reverse complement strand
ATCTACACTAGTTTAACGTTATTTTACAGTTCAGATACAGAAGACAGTTTATCTGTTACTCTATTAGTAGACAGCCGATCGCAAAGTGTAAGTCAATATAAATTTGACAGAACAGGCTCAGTTGCTAAACCATACATTAAGCCCGACTGTAAAAGTGAAGCATCGGACTCTATCATCTTTGTACAATCTATGGCTGGGCTAATAGGCCGCGTTAAGGTGCCTTACCTGAAGAATTTAGGAGATGATGTTTTCATTAATAAAGCTGAATTAGTTTTGACTTCAGTTAACGACCCTGCTTACAACATTAGCTTGTACAGCCGCCCTGGCAACATGACTGCTAATAGGATAGATGACAATTGTACCAATGATTTTATCGATGACCAATTCATAAGTTCCGCTTTCTTTGGTGGAACAAAGCGAGAATTCTCTGAAAATGGAGAAACGCTTGCGCAATATGAATTTAACCTAGTACGTCATTTCCAGAATATCATAGATGGTACTCAAGATGATAATGGTATATTTATATTAACACAGCCTAGTACGCGGATAGCTGATAGGGTTGTTATTGGCGGTGGAAACCACGCTGAATACGCAATGAAGTTGAACCTCACCTATACTAAAGTCAAATAATTATGTGTGGTATAGTCGGATACGTTGGGCATAGAGATGCCTACCCCATTCTTATTAAAGGATTAAAACGCCTAGAGTACCGTGGGTACGATAGTGCTGGTGTTGCCCTACTTAATGGCAACCTTAATGTTTATAAAAAAGCAGGAAAGGTTAGCGAACTAGAGAACTTCTCGCTAGACAAGGATGTAAATGGTCGTATTGGTATTGGACATACCCGCTGGGCTACTCACGGCGAACCTTCTGATAGAAATGCTCACCCGCATGTATCACAATCTGGTGATATTACAGTGATACACAATGGTATAATTGAGAACTATGCTTCGCTGAAAGAAAGTCTTTCAAAGCATGGTTATGAGTTCCGTTCACAAACGGATACTGAAGTACTTACTAACTTAATAGAGTATATCTGGAAGCAAGAAGAAATAGATCTTTTTGAGGCCGTAAGGGTAGCTTTAACCAAAGTAGTTGGTGCATACGCTATTGTAGTACTTTCAGCTAAATATCCTGGTCAATTAATTGCTGCCAGAAAGGGTAGCCCTCTTGTTGTTGGAATTGGTGAAAAAGAATACTTCTTAGCGTCAGATGCTACACCTTTGGTAGAGTATACCAAAAATGTAGTTTACCTGAATGATGAAGAGATCGCCCTTGTGAATAATAAAGGCGAGCTTACTATAAAAACCATTCAGAATAAAATACAAACGCCAAATATCCAAACCTTGGATATGGAGATAGAAGCCCTGGAGAAAGGTGGATATGAACACTTCATGCTAAAGGAAATATATGAGCAACCACGCTCTGTACTTGACAGTATGCGTGGTCGTTTAGTAGAAGAAAAAGGTGAAGTATACATGGGTGGTTTAAAAGACTACTACCAACGTTTACTCAATGCCGACCGCTTTATTATGGTGGCTTGCGGAACTTCTTGGCACGCTTGCTTAGTAGGTGAATATTTATTTGAAGACCTAGCACGAATATCTGTAGAAGTAGAATATGCTTCAGAATTCAGGTATCGAAACCCAATTATTAGCGATAAGGATGTAGTTTTTGCTGTATCTCAATCAGGCGAAACCGCAGACACCTTGGCCGCTATTGAGTTAGCTAAAGAAAAAGGCGCCTTAATATTAGGCGTATGTAACGTAGTAGGCTCATCAATAGCACGTGCTACAAACGCTGGATCGTATACGCACGCAGGCCCTGAAATAGGCGTTGCAAGTACTAAAGCTTTTACAGCTCAAGTAACGGTATTAACATTAATAGCTCTTTCGCTTGGGCATCAAAAAGGGAATATAACAGAAGGCAGATTCCGCCAATTGATGGCAGAATTAGGCACTATACCTGATAAAATAGCTGAGGTTTTAAAGCTAGATGAACAAATAAAGTACCTAGCTTCTGAATTTAAAGATGCTGAGAATTTCCTTTATCTAGGTAGAGGGTACAACTTCCCAGTTGCTTTAGAGGGAGCATTGAAATTAAAAGAGATCTCTTACATACACGCGGAGGGATACCCAGCAGCTGAAATGAAACATGGCCCTATCGCCTTGATAGATGAAAATATGCCAGTAGTGGTTTTAGCTACTAATGAAAGTGCTAAAGAAAAAATAGTTAGTAATATTCAAGAAGTAGTTGCCCGAAAAGGTCGAGTAATTGCTATTGTAACTAAAGGCGATACCACCATTAGAGAAATTGCAGAACATGTAATTGAAATACCTGATACCGAAGAAGCATTAACACCACTTTTATCATCAATTCCATTACAGCTATTAGCTTATCACATTGCAGTTATGCGTGAGTGTAATGTAGACCAACCGCGTAACTTGGCAAAATCTGTTACGGTAGAGTAATTTGTTATTTTGGTGGAGCAAAGATTCCAATGCCACTCATTTACCAGGCATTGATAAACAAACAGCTCATGTTAAAATCGCTATTTTTATCTGCATTGCTATTGCTTTCACTTAGCACTATAGCCCAAGATTTAACACAAACAAGCAGGATAAGTATTTCAAAAACCTGGCCCCAGCAGCCAAATGGTTACACCTACCCTATAGGCATAAAAGTACCCACGGGAACTGCACCCGCAGATGGATTTCTGGTATGTATTTTATTGCATGGAAATGGAGGAAATGGCCCCGCGATGATTGGTCAATTCCAAAACACTCTATCTTGTCATATTCTCATTGCCCCAACTGGTTACCAAAACAGCTGGAATATTTGTGGTGAGAGCAGCGATGCGCCAGACATTGACATGATTGAAGATCTTATTGTCAATCTTCAAGCTTACCAGAATGTTGACCCAAATAGAATTAGGGTAATAGGCTCTTCAAATGGTGCGGGTTTGGCCAATAGGATTTTTATAGAGAATAAAAATTCTGGGGTAGACATTGTTTGCTCCATAGTCTCCCATTTAAACACATCTCAATATCATTCCGATAACTTCCATAAGCCAAGTTCAATAACAGATACTTTTGATAACTTTTGTGGGTACAATGTTGCCGTTAACCCACTTAACTCAAGGAAATATTTGAGCATTAGCAATACCAACGACCCTTTAATACCTTATCAAGGCGGACCCTCAGTTGTTGGGGTGAACTTTTTAGATGCTGAAGAAGCGGCATTTACAATCGCAAGTTATAAAGGCTACGCTGGTAGTAAGCTATCTAGTGGAACTGATATTGGCAACCCCGTAGTTACAGAATTCGCTTATTCAGCTAATGGTGTTATTCACTTAAAAGGAGATGCAAGACATGGGGCCAACTCTACCCAGCTAGAATATATAACCGAATTTTTCTCTGACTGTATTGTACCTACTTCAATAATAGAGAAGAGAGAAACTAATGAGATAAAAGCATACCCAAACCCAGCAAAATCTAGTATTACAATTTATAGATTCGCTAGCAAAGCTGTAGAATACACTATCGTAAACTCATTAGGTGAAGAGCTTATAAATGATGCAGTTGAGACACAAATGCTACAGATTGACCTAAGCGAGTTACCTATAAATATCTATTTCCTAAAGATTGATAATCAGACTATTAAAATAGTTAAGCACTAGAATTCACAATCAAGAAATTAACCCTTCCATCAAAAGAAAAAAGGCCACCTCAAATGAAGCGGCCCTTCTAATTTATTATACCGAAGTGTAGCTTACTTTGCTGCTGCGTAGCGGCTAGCTACTTCTTCCCAGTTCACTACATTCCAAAATGCAGAGATATAATCTGGACGACGGTTTTGATAGTTCAAGTAGTATGCATGTTCCCAAACATCAAGACCTAAAATAGGTGTTCCTTTAACGTCAGCTACATCCATCAAGTTATTGTCTTGGTTAGCTGTAGAAGTAACATGTAGTTTGCCATTGCCATCAACGATAAGCCACGCCCATCCTGATCCGAAACGAGTAGCTGCTGCTTTGGCAAATTCTTCTTTAAATGCATCATAAGACCCAAAAGTAGAGTCGATAGCTGCACCCAAGTCACCTGATGGTTTACCACCACCATTTGGAGACATTACTTTCCAAAAAAGGTCGTGATTGAAGTATCCACCTCCATTGTTACGAACTGCTCCATTACTTCCAGCGTGCTGTAGCAGTTCTTCAATAGACTTTCCTTCCAAGTCAGTTCCTTCTATTGCACCGTTCAATTTACTGGTATATCCTGCATGATGTTTTCCGTGGTGTATGTCCATGGTACGTGCATCAACGTGTGGTTCTAAAGCATCTTTTGCATATGGTAATGCTGGTAATTCAAAAGCCATTATTATGTTGTTTTTGGTTTGGTTTGTTAATCAATTCTTCAAATATAGAAACTTTGCTAATACAGTTTTGTTCAAAGCAATCGCCTAATATCGCGCTTTATTTTAAAGAAATCTTTTACTAGCTCACTACACTCTTGTGCCATCGTTCCGCTTTGTATCTCCACATCGTAATTAAAGATATGTTCGGCTAGTTTAAAGAAGCCTTGTTTTTCATCGCTAGCAGCATAATGTATGCTCCCTACCTTACTCCAGAACAATGCTGTGGCACACATCTTACAAGGTTCTAGTGTTACATAGATGGTACAGTCTTCTAAATACTTACTACCCAATGCATTACTTGCTGCTGTAATAGCTATCATCTCGGCATGGGCAGTAGCATCTTGTAGTTGTTCTACTTGGTTATAGCCTCGACCTATTATTTTGTCATTAAAAACCACAACTGCCCCTACAGGCACTTCATCGTTCTCAAATGCTCGTTTAGCCAATTTATAGGCCTCCATCATAAAGTAGGCATTCTTATCTGTCAGTAAGCTCATACTGCAAGAATAAGGTATAAGCGGCAAACTGTACTACTCCTTTTATGTTGTATTCGTCTATCAGATAAAATGGTCTGTCCAACAGTATCAATAAGGTGTGTAATAAAATTTACTTTTACAGCCTCAAAATAGCTAGCTATGGTTCGCATTATATTTTTCTTTAGTCTACTTATCAGCACATCTGCCTTTGCTCAAAAAGTGTGGACATTAGAAGACTGCATTAATCATGCAGTAGAAAATAACCTAGACATACAAAGGACTAGGTTACAGGAAGAGGTTAACAGCAATAACCTTAACCAAAGTAAAATTTCATTAGCGCCAGACTTAAATGGATCAGCAGGATATAATATCAACTTTGGTAGGTCAATTAACCCAGTAACCAACGAATTCGTAGAAGAACAGGTAAAATCAAGCAGTTTCGGCCTTAACTCTAATCTTACTCTTTTTAACGGCTTACGTCAGATCAATACGATAAAACAAAACCAGTTAAACCTAGCTTCTAGCCAATTTGCTACTAAGGATGTTATCAATAACATTTCTCTATCAGTTGCCTCTGCATATTTGCAATTGTTGATGAATAAAGAGCAAGAAAAAACGCTTTTAGAACAAGTAAAACTAAGCTTAGAGCAACTTGATCAAACCGCGGTACTTGTTGAGGCGGGTACAATTCCAGAAGGAAACGTGTTAGATGTAGAAGCACAGCTAGCTACCGATAGCTTAAATCTGATACAGGTACAAAATTCGCTTGCGCTTAATCGCTTGAGCTTAATGTTATTATTACAATTAGATCCGAGTGAAGAATTTCAGATAGAAGACCCTAACCTAAGTCTAGTAGACTTGAATGCTTTAGAGATATTGAATTCGGAAGTGATCTATCAAGAGGCACTACTTAACCAGCCCGTGATCAAACAAACTGAATTTGACCTAAGAAGTGCTGATAGAGATATTGAGTTAGCAAAAGGACTACGATACCCAACGCTTTCCTTCTTCGCTAACATGCGAACCAACCACTCTAGCTTAGCTTCAGGCATTGTTGGGCAGGATGTAACCTTAGGCGAACAGTATCGTTTCAACCTTAGCCAAGGTTTAGGTGTTGGTTTAAACATCCCAATTTTTAATAGATGGCAAGTAAATACGGCTGTAAAAAATGCCCGACTTAACTTCCGAAACATAGAATTACAGCAAGAACAGACCAAGAACCAATTAAAGAACGATGTATATCAAGCTCAAGCCGATGCTAAAGCTAGACTAGCCACATTTAAGGCTTCTGGTAAAAATACTAGAGCCTTAAAAACACGCTACAACTACATAGAAAGTAGTTTCAACCTAGGTGCTGCTAATAGCTTGGATTACTCTACCGCCAAAACTAACCTTACCAACTCAGAAATAAACCTACTTCAAGCGAAGTACGATTATATCTTCAGTATAGCTGTGTTGAATTTCTATTTAGGTAAGCCAATTACCTTGACTACCGAGTAAGCCTTTCCTTTCTAGCTCATAGTTCTATATTTGCAACCTGTTGGTGTCGCATCTACGGATGCGGTGAAAAGGGAATCTAGTGTGAATCTAGAGCTGTACCCGCAACTGTAAACATCATGCACAATAATGTGCTGAGCTTAGCCATATGCCACTGTTCTATCTCCATGGAATGGGAAGGCGGCCAAAGCAGATGTAAGTCAGGAGACCTGCCAAGAGAATTTTAGTTGATCACTACCGGGTTTAGTAGTGCTTGCTTGGCATCCCTATGGGTACCGATCAGGTATTGTATTTCCGGTAAAGCATTTTGTTAACCTCAAATTTCATTGAAATGAAAACGCTTTACTATTTCTTCTTTGCTCTCCTTTTATCGCCCTCATTATTAGCCAACACCTACCAATACGATGACGTACGTTGGTATGTGGGTATCGGCAACGATACTGCTTACCTAATTATCGACCTACAAGAACAAGCTATGTTCGCCCCTCCTACCGCCTTTATTTGGGGCATACTTTTCACTGATTCTATAGTTGGCGATGATGCTTTAGCGCAGATCGCAATAGCCGATAAGAATTTGGAAGTGATCTACTCTGGTGGCTTTATCGACTCCATTAGCTATGGTAATTATGGCGGAAAGAACGGCACTAATAATTCCTTTTGGGGAGTGTGGTCTGATACTATCGGCAATCAACGTTGGGGAGTAAATAATGGTGGGAGTACAGCTATATACCCTAATGACTATTTTGGCTTATCATTTACTGACTTCAATCCAGCGATAGTTCCTGATACAGCAGTAGCGGTTAATAACCCTGTTGCATTTACTACTAATGACCTGACTTACTTTACAGGAACTGGCGCCGACACATCCGTATTAGTCATCGACTTTCTAAATGGCAATTCCTTCGCATGGGGCTATCTATTTGACGGGAACGTTACGGCTAGTGACATGTTAACAGCAATAGCAGCCGATGATGATTCCCTAACAGTTGCTGTAAACACCTTCTTAGATGATGTGATCTATCAAGGAAATGAAGGAATAGCTGGTATGCCTAACTTTTGGAATACTTGGTCAGCAGATAACAATGGCTTATGGTATGCTAATACGGGTATAGGCGAAACAATATTGCCAGGTACTTGGTACGGACTTTCGTATACAGGATTCCCTCCAGCGATCTTTCCTAACACACCTGCGGATGCCAGAAGAACTATTACTAATACTGCCGAAGTAAGAAGCTCACAAACCGCAGTTTTGACTTACCCCAATCCAACCAGTAATACCTTTACCCTAAATACAGACCTCCCCATTTCTGGATTAAGCCTGATAACTCCTTTAGGGGAAGTGAAGAAGTTAGGGAATAACAAAACAGTAGACCTGAGCAGATACGCCAAGGGCATCTATGTTTTAGCTGGTTTAACTAGCAATGGTGATGCTTTTACCACTAGAATAGTAAAACAATGAGAAGGCTAACACTCCTTATGTTTTTATTATTGATACAATCTTGGGGTTTCACGCAGATCAATAAAGGCATACCAAAGAATTCTCCTTCTATTTTTCAATGGGCAGACTCAGTAAGAATAGAACGCGGCTGGCAAAATATTGCAGATACTACTTTGGGTAAAGCCACTAGCGGAGTAGCTGCAAATGGTATAGGTGAAGCAAATGGAGGCACGGTAAGCTTAGGGGATAAAGACAGAGCACATTTCTATTTCAACACTCCTATAAATGATCTTCCAGGAGTTGATATAGCTGTTTTCGAGAATGGTTTTTCCGTAGGTACGGGAGTGTTCTTTTTTGAATTAGCTATAGTGGAAGTGAGCCAAAACGGAGTAGATTATTTTGCTTTTCCAGCTATATCAAATACAGATACGAGCATTCAGGTAAACGAATTTGGTGAGTTGATGCAGAGTGATCTACGAAACCTAGCTGGCATGCATAAAACTCTTACTGGAACTGGATTTGATCTAGCGGAAATAGGAATTGACAGTGTTCATTATGTTCGTATAACGGATGTTGTAGGAAGCATAGATGACCAATATGCTACAAGAGATAGCCGAGATGGAATAATAAACGACCCTTGGCCTACAGCATTTCCAAGTAGCGGGTTCGATCTAGATGCTGTTGGGGTGGTTGATGAAACCATCACCAGTTTAGAGCCCAATTCAAGAGTTAATACGATAACTGTATATCCTAACCCTAGCTTGGTTAGTGGGAAGATATACTTCTCTGAAAGACTTCATCATGTTAGCATTTACGACGTAATTGGAATACCAATTTACAAAACAGAGACAATAATAAGTGAGTTAGATATAGACCTACCAAATGGCTCCTACTTACTACAAGGACTTACTAAAGATGGAATAGCAATAGAACAGCAGCTAGTAGTTCTGCCTTAGGCTTCATACTTTTTAACGGCAACACAGGCATTGTGCCCGCCAAAGCCAAAAGTATTACTGATAGCAGCATTCACAGTACGCTCTTCTGCTTTATTGAAGGTCAAATTCAACTTTGCATCTATCTCCTCATCATCAGTAAAGTGATTAATGGTTGGAGGTACAATGTCATTTTTAACAGCCATAATTGAGGCAATAGCTTCAATAGCTCCAGCCGCGCCTAAAAGGTGACCCGTCATACTTTTAGTACTGCTAATGTTTAGTTGGTATGCCGCATCACCAAACACGCGTTTAATAGCATTGGTCTCTGCAATATCACCTAGTGGTGTAGATGTACCATGCACGTTCACATAGTCTATCGCATCCACTGATAATCCTGCTTCTTCAATACATTGCTTCATTACATTGGCCGCACCAAGCCCTTCTGGGTGTGGCGCTGTCATATGATAAGCGTCAGCGGTTAATCCACTACCTACTACTTCGGCATATATTTTTGCTCCACGAGCCAAAGCACTATCTAAGCTTTCTAATAGCAACCCTCCACCACCTTCTCCCAATACGAACCCATCTCTATTCGCGTCGAACGGACGAGAAGCAGATGAAGGATCATCATTGCGCTGCGATAAGGCTTTCATGGCGTTGAAACCGCCTATACCTGATTCACAAACTGCAGCTTCTGAACCACCTGCCACTATCATGTCCGCTTTACCTAAGCGGATGTAGTGAAAAGCATCTATCAAAGCATTTGCTGAAGAAGCACAAGCCGATACAGTAGCAAAATTAGGCCCACGAAATCCATATTTTATGGAGATCTGCCCTGCTGCAATGTCCGCTATCATTTTAGGAATAAAAAAAGGATTGAAACGAGGCGTTCCATCCCCTTGATAAAATTCTTTCATCTGTCCATCGAAGGTGGCAATGCCACCAATACCCGATGCCCAGATAACACCTATTCTATCCTTATCTACCGTTTCAAGGTCAATACCAGAATCGGCAATGGCCTCATCTGCACTTACCATGGCAAATTGAGCGAATCTATCTAGCTTTCTTTCATCTTTCCGACCAAAATATGCTACACCATCAAAACCCTTTACCTCGCAGGCAAATTTGGTTTTAAAGTGAGTACTATCAAATTGGGTAATATTAGCTGCTCCGCTAGTTCCGGCAATAAGAGCCTTCCAATACTCCTCAAGAGTATTGCCAATGGGTGTGATAGCCCCCATTCCCGTAACAACTACGCGTGGAAAGGCCATAAGGATATTCTTATTACTTGATATGCTCTTCTAGGTAAGCAATAGCTTGCCCTACAGTAGTGATTGTTTCTGCCTGCTCATCAGGAATAGAAATGTTGAACTCCTTTTCGAATTCCATGATAAGCTCCACGGTATCAAGAGAGTCAGCTCCTAGATCATTAGTAAAGCTTGCTTCTGGAGTCACCTCGCTTTCATCTACACCTAGCTTGTCAACTATGATCTTTTGAACTTTTGCTGAAATATCTGACATGGTCATGTTTTTTGTTTAGCTGCGCAAAGGTAGCCCTTTTTCGAATATATCAACAGTAGTTTGTCAATTTTTAGAAGCGCACAAAGTTGGGCATAGGGGTGTGGTATCGTACCTTGTGTTAAAATCATACCCCTTTGAGCAAAACAGTATTGACATTCGATATTGAGTTGGAGTTCGATCTGTTCTGCATCATTTCATCTGTACGCGATTACCGCCTGTGCTGGATGATGAACCGCGCCCTAGATATAGATTTAAGGCGCGAAGAGGAATTGGAAATGCATTATCCAAAAAAAAGGAAGCTGGCCTACTTCAATACCTATCAACACATTGACGAGTTAAATAGGGCAAAGTATGATTTAATAGCCAACAAAGAAACTGGCGAATACTTGATACCTGAGCTAAAACAGGTAGATCATCTATTCTTGATAGAAGACTTTTCAAGTGGCATCGAAAAAAAGGAAATGCTATCTATCTTACGCAACATACCTGCAGTGGAAGCTGTTTTTCAAACCGACCCTAACGAACTACGTTCAAAACATAACCTGATACTAGAATGATAAGAACCATTAACCGCACAAAAACCATCGCTACTATTGGTCCTTCCTCTAGAGATAAGCAAATGATGCTTGACCTAATACGTGCAGGTGTAAATGTGTTTCGGCTAAATTTTTCCCATGGCACCCATGCCGACCACCAAGAAGTTTTCGATCGCATTCATCAAATAAATGAAGAAAACAACCTTAACATAGGCATATTGGTTGACCTACAAGGACCGAAGATCAGGATCGGTATGGTAGAAGATGGTAAGGTAATATTAGAGAAAGGGAAGGTGGTTGATATAACCACCATAGAAAGCAATACTACTGCCGATAAGCTTTTTATCAGCTACGCAGAATTAGCAACTGACGCTGCTGTAGGTGACAGCATTCTAATTGACGACGGTAAACTTGAGTTGATAGTTACCGAAACCTCGCCTATTACAAACTCACTAAAGGCAAAAGTTATAAATGGTGGTGAACTGAGCTCTAAGAAAGGGGTGAACCTTCCTGACACCTCTCTTTCCGTTCCATCGCTAACCGAAAAAGATCTGCGAGACTTAGAATTTGCCTTAAAGAACGACCCCAGTTGGGTGGCTCTTTCATTTGTTCGGTCAGCAGCAGAGATATATGAGTTGAAGCGATTGATAAATGCTAAGAATGAGGTGAAGGTTATCGCTAAGATCGAGAAACCAGAGGCGGTAAAAGTTATAGATGAGATAATAGAAGCCTCCGACGGCATCATGATCGCCCGTGGAGACCTTGGGGTAGAAGTACCTATGGAACGCATGCCTTTAATTCAAAAGGATATTGTGAAGAGATGTGTAAAGGCTTCTAAGCCTGTAATTGTTGCCACCCAGATATTAGATAGCATGATCACCAGCGCACGGCCCACTCGCGCTGAAATAAATGACGTAGCCAATGACATGATGGACGGTGCAGATGCATTAATGCTAAGTGGTGAGACTGCTGTAGGCGTTCACCCATTAAAGGTGATAGAGACCCTATCCACCATCATGCATGCTGTAGAAGAGGAAGATAGTATCTATAATAAAGACCTAAAACCAAGGGTAGAATCAAAAACCTTTCTATCCGACGCTATGTGCTACAATGCTTCGCGATTGGCTGAAACGGTAAGTGCAAAGGCCATAATAGGGATGACCCGTTCAGGATATACCGCCTTCATGGTATCTAGTTATCGCCCAAAAGCCAAGGTGATTATCTTTACGGATAATAAACGCCTACTTAACATACTCAGCCTTTCTTGGGGGGTAGATACATTTTTCTATGACAGGTTCGTTAGTACCGATGACACCATTGAAGAGGTGATAAACATACTGAAAAGGGAACAGGTAGTACAGACCGATGACGTAGTAATAAACACGGGAACAATGCCATTACACGAGCAATCGCGCACCAATATGGTAAAGGTTACAATAGTAAAATAAGACCAGCTTCGTCGGATATTCGACAAGGGGGCAGGTCTATGTTGGGTAAAATCATTTACTTAGCGGAAAATAACAACCCTTATATAAATCGCTTACAATGGCAATAAACGTAGAATTACTAAAGGAAATATGTGAAGTAGCAGGTGCGCCTGGACATGAGCAACGCGTTCGCGAAATAGTACTTCGTGAAGTAACCAGCTTGGTGGACGAAGTGAAGGTGGATAATATGGGTAACGTTATTGCCATCAAAAAAGGGAAGGAAGATAAACGCGTAATGATAGCCGCTCACATGGATGAGATTGGTTTTATGGTTAAGCATATTGACGATGAAGGTTTTCTTCGTTTTTTCCCTTTGGGCGGATTTGACCCCAAAACATTAACCGCTCAGCGTGTAGTAGTTCACGGTAAAAAAGACCTGATAGGTGTAATGGGTTCAAAGCCTATTCACGTAATGAGTCCAGAGGAACGCACAAAGCCACCTAAGATCGATGACTTTTTCATTGACATGGGTTTGCCTAAAGAAGAAATAGAAAAATATATAACGGTAGGTGATACCGTTACCCGCGACCGTGAGTTGATAGAAATGGGTAACAACGTGAATTGTAAATCCATTGATAACCGAGTTTCTGTATTCATTCTTATCGAAACGTTGAAAGTTTTAAAAGATGTGCCTTACGACACCTATGCAGTATTCACCGTGCAAGAAGAAGTAGGGTTACGTGGGGCTTTAGTAGCCAGTCATGCTATTAATCCAGACTTTGGTTTTGGGCTAGACACTACTATTGCTTTTGACCTTCCAGGTGCTAAGCCAGAGGAAATGGTTACCAAAATGGGCGGTGGAGTAGCCATCAAGCTAATGGACACATCAGCTATTGCTGATTATCGCATGGTAAAATACATGAAAGAGACTGCAACCAACCACGACATCAAATGGCAAACAGAACTATTAACAGGTGGTGGTACCGATACTGCTGGCATACAGCGCATGGCTAAAAACGGTGCTATTTGTGGAGCGGTTTCTATACCTACTCGCCACATTCACCAAGTTATAGAAATGTCAAGCAAATCAGATATTCAAGGAGGTATTGACCTTTTAAAGCACTGTTTGCAAGACCTAAGTAAATACGACTGGAGCTTTAAGTAAGCTTTAGTCGGCTATCATTTCTAGGAATTCGGTTTCCGTCATTACGGTTATCGTGCCTAGCTTTTCGGCTTTAGCCAATTTGCTACCAGGTGATGCACCTACAACTAGGTAGTTCAGCTTTTTGCTTACACTGCTAACTGTTTTACCGCCGTTTTCTTCTACTAGTTGCTTAGCCTTATCGCGAGAAAACTGCTCTAGCGTACCTGTAAATAGAAAGGTTTTATCAGCTAGTATATCACTCTTTGGTTCTTCAGCTTCAGTGCGTATAATACTCACACCATTTTCGGCTAAGCGTTCTATCAGTTTGATGTTCTGTTCGTTCTGGAAGAAATCGTGAATGCTTTCCGCTACTTTAGGTCCAACATCATCTAGCTCTACCAATTGCTCTACCGTCCATTCTTGAAGATCAAGAATATTAGCAACCTTCTTAGCTAGCATTTTCGCAGTTTGCCCACCTACATGGCGAATTCCAAGTGCTACAATAAACTTCCACAAGGGTTTACTTTTCGAAGCTTCTACGCCATTCCTCAAGTTATCTACGCTACGTTGTTTCCAACCATCAAGAGCCAGTACTTCATCGTAATTCAACTCGTAGATGTCGTGAATATTGGCGATAAAGCCTTCGGCCACAAATCGTTTAACAATGTCCTTTCCGAGGCCTTCAATATCCATTGCCCCTTTCGATACAAAGTGGATGAGTCGCTCTTCTGCTTGAGCTGGGCATTCCGCATTCACACAACGCCAAATAGCCTCTTCTTCTGGTCTAACTAGTGGAGTAGAACACGATGGGCACTCTGTGGGGTAATCAATTGGTGTTTCCTCTCCTCTACGCGCACTCACTACCGGACCAACTACATAAGGTATCACATCACCAGCACGCTCAATTAAAACGGTATCGTTCAGCTGTATATCCTTCTCTGCAATAAAGTCGGCGTTATGGAGCGATATACTAGAAATGGTAACTCCCGCCAATCGAACAGGTCTGATCTTAGCGACTGGTGTTACCGCACCCGTTCTACCAACTTGATATTCTACATTCTCTAAAATTGAAGTAGCTTGTTTAGCCTTAAACTTAAAAGCTATGGCCCATCTTGGATGATGACCCGTAGCTCCCACTTGATCTTGCATTTTAAGGTCATCCACTTTTACAACCATACCATCTATCTCGTAGGCATAGCTTTCTCTCTTTTCTTCCCAAGTTTTGCAGAAAGCGATAACTGCATTTATATCGCCCAAAGTCTTCTCAATAGTTGGCGTTTTAAATCCTAAAGAATGCAGCCACTCAATATTTTGATCGTGGTGGGTCAACTTATTACCTAAAACGGAATTCTCCTCCGCATCTACAGCATAACCAACTTGGTAAATAAAAGCTTCTAATCCTCTTTTAGATACTTCTTGAGGGTCTTTCATTCGAAGACCGCCAGATGCAGTATTTCTTGTGTTCTGAAAAACTGATAAGCCGTTTGCTTCCCGTTCCTCATTCATTTTATCGAAAAAATCATTTGCTATTACTACTTCACCACGAAGCTCAATACGACGAATACCATGCTCAGAGAATGGTGCCGATAATGGAATAGAGCGAATAACCTTAGCGTTATTGGTTATCTCCTCTCCCATAGTACCATCGCCTCGTGTAGCTGCGCGTACCAATTGGTCATCCTCGTAAAGTAATGCTATGCTCGAACCGTCAAATTTAGGTTCCACCGCATAGGTAATATCCTCTTGACCTGTTAACTCCCTAACCTTTCTATCAAAGTCCAACAGGTCCTCAGCGTTGTATGAGTTATCTAAAGACAACATTGGCACTGAATGCCTAACCGACTCAAAACCTTCGGTTAATCCCCTTGCTACACGTTGTGTTGGCGAGTCTGAGGTTGCTAAATCGGGATGCTCTTCTTCTAAGTTTCGCAGTTGCTTAAACAGCGTATCATATTCCATGTCTGCCACCACATTATCATTCTGAACGTAATACCGCCAATCATGATAGTTGATCACCTTTTTTAAGTATTCTATCCTAGACCCTACATTTTGGTTTAGCTCTTGACTGACAGTGTCCCACAATTGACGACTTAGTTGCTGTAGTTCCTTTTCTTCTTTTTCCGTGTATTTCATGCTAGCAAATTATCTATGGCTTGGGCTAGTTTACGGTCTTTTTCGGTAACAGTATTACCAGCATCGTGGGTTCGTAATCTTATTTCAACCTTATTCCAAACATTACTCCACCAAGGGTGGTGGTTCTGCTTTTCTGCCAGTATCGCCACACTTGTCATAAAGCCAAAAGCCTCAGAGAAGTCCATGAATTCGAACGTTTTAACTAACTCATCTTTTTCTTCGGTCCACATACTCTTCATATTTGAAGCTAAAATACCGAACCCCAGTGAAATACCATCAGGCTTATTCCACTTTGAAGTTTTAGTTTTTGGTAGTACCTTAGATACAGCCTAAATTATAGTATATGTCTAGTCAAGAGCAATTTTTAACGGAAGAACTTGTTGATGTCGCCGAGGCATTATTGGATGATAACAAGCTAATGGTGTTTAACGATGAGGTGAATACTTTCGACCATGTAATACAGTCGTTAATACAGGTTTGCCAGCACACACCGGAGCAAGCTGAGCAATGCTCAATGATAGTACACTATAAAGGAAAAGCCTCTGTCCGCGAAGGTGAAGCAAGGCGCTTAGAGCCTATGAAGAACGCACTTCTCGACCGCGGTATTCAAGCCGCTATTGAATGATTGCCAGCTACTAGCTTGTAGGCCTCTAAATTATCATTTTCCACTTATTTGAGTTTGTTCCCCCTTGCATTTGAGATAGGTAAATTAGCTATCTTCCTAAATTCATTTAGTCGGATAGTTGAATATGAAAAGTATCGCAGTAAAGTACCTGTATCTAATTATAGCTCTAGTTGCCTTTGGTGTATATGCCAATACCATAAACCATGAGTTTGTATTGGATGATGCCTTTTTGATACCAGAGAACACATTAGTTAACCACGGCACGGAAAGTATATCGGAGCTATTTAAAACCAACTATCGCTACGGGTATTGGGGGCCAAAGGATAACCTTTATCGCCCTTTAACACTTTCGGTATTTGCCACTTTGTGGGAGTTTTCGCCTGGTGAGCCTAAACTATTTCATATCGCTAACATCTTACTTTTCGCTGGCCTTTGCCTTTCTATTTTCCATTTTTTGTGGAAATGGACGACTAATAAGTTGTTTGCCGCAGCCGTAGCATTAGTATTCGCCGTGCACCCCATACACACTGAAGTAGTAGCCAACATAAAAAGTATGGATGAAATACTATCGCTGCTTTCAGGGGTTTGGGCCATGTACTTTGCCTTGTTATTTGCTAGAAGTAAAAACAAAAAGTGGCTGGCCGTAATGGCATTGGTCGCATTTGCTGGGTTCTTCACAAAAGAGAGTTCTGTTTTATTCGTAGCTATTATTCCCTTCCTTCTATGGCTGCTTAATAGAGATATTAAAACTGCCGCATTTACAGGCGGAGTTTTGGCTTTACCGCTAGTTATCTTCCTAGCTATTCGTCAGCAAGTTGTAGGTGGTTTAGATGATCAGTTAGTTTCGAAGTTGGATAATTTTATCGCTCATGCGCCAGATTTCAGTACTAAGGTGTTTTCCGCCTTTTCTATTATGGGCACCTATTTATACAAGCTAATAGTACCACACCCATTAGTTTATGAGCAAGCCTACCAGCAGATCTCTTTTAGTAGTGCGAGTAATATTACAGCTTGGTTAGCTATAGTGGCTTATATAGCAATAGGTAGCTTTGCTATCTACACCATCGTAAAGCAGCGCTTCCAAATTGTGGGCTTTGGTTTATTGTTTTTTTTGATCACCTTCTCATTATACACCAATTTAGCATTCACCATTGGTTCTTGTTATGGCGAACGTTTCTTGTTCACTCCCTCTTTGGGAATACTAATAGCATTGATGGGCTGGCTATTCACCATTAAACTGAATGATAAAGATGAAGCTCCTAAGCTTCCCTTAAAAGAGAGCCAAGTACTACCTATTGTGGGACTACTAATAGCTGTATATACATTTGGAACGGTTAACAGAAACCCTGCTTGGAGCGATGACTTAACCCTTTATGAAACGGACTTACCAAAAGCTGAAAACTCTGCTAAAGCTCATTATTCCTATGGAATTGAAGTGATGCAAGAGCGGGCTATGACAGCTAAAAATGTACCCGAGAAGGATAAATATCTAGAAGAAAGTATCCGCTCTTTTAAGCGAGCTATTGATATATTTCCTACTTACTCAGATGCTTGGAGTGACTACGCCTTAGCTGTATTTAGACAGAATAAATTGAAAGAGAGTATTCCACTTTATGAAAAGGCGCTTCAATTTAACCCAGGTAACAGTATCGGTTGGAATAATTTAGGCAGCGTATACTATCAACTACAGAACATACCAAAGGCAAAAGAGTGTTTTACCAATGCCGTGCAATACAATCCACTATATGTAGATGCTTTGGGGAATTTGGGTGTAGCCCATGGAACGCTTGGCGAGCATAAAGAAGCACTTATCTACTTTGAAAGGGCACTTGAGCTGAAACCCAATACTGCAAGCTTCTATTTTTACAGAAGTATATCGTACCAAAATATGGGACAGCCCGAACTGGCTAGACAAAACATTGAAAAAGCAGCTAGCCTAGAGCCTAACAACCCACGCTACCGACCAGCGTCACAATAGAAAGTCGATAGTAGCCTTTACGGCGATTGCGGAATCTTCTGGCAGTTCATCTTTGTCCCAAGGGTGTCTCCCTCCAAATGTATGGTCGCCATCTGGTATGGCTAAAAAAGTACTTTGAGTAGATATACCTTTAAGCGTTTCCGCTTTATCAATGGTGATGGTTTTATCAGCCGTTCCATGAATGAATAAGGATGGTATGTTTAGGCTTTTAACAGCAGCCTTTACATCCAAGCGGTCCCTTCCATTTTCCAAGGCCTCTACATAGCTGTATTTCATGGGCATTTGCTGGTTCGTTCGCGAGTTGGGGATATATATCACGCCCTTCTCTTTCCATTCCTTCAAAATATCAGACGAAAAGAAAGAACCAAAATCAGCAACAGAACCTAAGGTCACCAACTTCTTCACTCGTTCATTTTGGGCAGCAGTTAAAATAGAAATACCTCCCCCCCTACTGTGGCCTAGTAAGTAAATCTTACTCACATCCTTTTCTTCTGCATAAGCAGAATCGGTAACTAAATGATCTATCATCACCTCCAAATCATCCAGCTCCTTCAAT
>CAYGTK010000060.1:0-18805 GCA_964352775.1 uncultured Chitinophagaceae bacterium | reverse complement strand
GTAATGGACATAGATATTTCTGCACTTAAGACTATTCAGCATGAACTAGAGGAGCACACATTAGAGCTAAAACGCTCCAATCAAGACCTGGAGATGTTTGCCTATGCTGCATCTCATGATCTGCAAGAACCATTACGAATGGTTTCCAGTTACGTAGACCTGATCCGTCGAAGAATGGGTAATGATATAGGGGAGGATGTTCAAGAGTTCATGTTTTATGCCATCGATGGTGTTAAGCGGATGCAAGAATTGATCAATGACCTTTTGGAGTACTCAAGAGTAGATAGAAGGGAAGAAGGTTTAACCCCTGTTGATTTACAAGAAATTGTAAGTGAAGTGGAGGTAGATCTATCTAAGTTGATAGAAGAAACTGGCGCAACTATCACGTGTCAGAATTTACCAACGGTATTAGGAGATAAACAGCAATTGAGGAGCTTATTCCAAAATCTTATTGAAAATGGAATTAAGTTCAGAAAAGAGGGGGAAGAACCTTTTATCGAAATTGGACGTAAAACTCAAGGTCTACGCGCCCAGTTTTGGGTGAAAGACAATGGCATCGGTATAGATGAGAAATATTACGAGCGAATTTTCACCATATTTCAACGACTTAATAGTCGAAAGAAATATGTTGGCACGGGAATTGGATTAGCTATCTGTAAGAAGATAGTAGAACGACATGGCGGAAGCATTTGGTTAGAGTCTGCTCGCGGAAAGGGAGCAACTTTTTACTTTGAGCTACCAGAAGAAAATGAAAAGGTAAGTGGGAACGGAAGAGTATAGCATATTATTAGCAGAGGACAACCCTGGAGATATCCGCTTGGTACAAGAAGTATTCAAGCACAGTAAGATCGTTAAACATCTTCACGTAGTGCAAGATGGTGCCGAAGCACTTGCCTTTCTTCATAATGAAGGCAAGTACGAAGGTGTAGAGAAACCAGATATAGTCTTATTAGATATAAACCTTCCAAAGCGAAATGGCCTTGAAGTTTTACAAGAGCTAAAGCAAGATGAAGCGCTTCGCCATATCCCTATCATCATGTTATCCTCCTCTGAGTCAATGCATGATATAACAGAGAGCTATGAGTTTCAGGCAAACTGTTTTATATCTAAGCCAGTGAACTTTGATGAGTTCTTCGAATTAATGAATATGATAGAGACTTTCTGGCTTGAAGCCGCACTACTGCCGCAGCACTAGCCGCTAACAGGTCTATTATCAGACCTTTCAACAACTAGCATACTCTTTATTCCCTCAATATTGATTTATTTTACATCAATGTTAGGGGAAACACATGTCGCAACTACAGATGCTGAAGGCATCAACATTCTAGTAATAGACGATAATGTAATTCAATTGGCGGTGATGGATAAGCTGCTCCGAGAGGAGGGAAGATCTATCTATAAAGCTAACTCCGGACAAAAGGGATTCGACCTTGCATGTGAGCATGATATGGGACTTATCATTCTTGATATAAGAATGCCGGGCCTTAGTGGATTTGAAACAGCCAAGCTTCTTAAAGAAGATAAGCGAACGCAACATGTTCCTATTGTTTTCATGACTGCAGTAGATGGAAGTGAAGAGGAAGAAATGATAAAAGGCTTTGAGTCTGGAGCTATAGATTTCATTTATAAACCCATCAACATTCCGCTTACCAGAGAGAAAGTAAATTCCTACCTAAAAATTCAAGAGTACAGGCGTGTTATTGAAAAACAGGCAAAAGCTATTGAAGAAGAAAAAGCACAGTTCCACGATCTTTTATTACGCATTCTACCAACTGAAATAGTAGATGAACTAAGTGAAAAGGGAGTAGCAGAAGCCAAACACTTTGAACAAGTATCAGTACTATTTACCGATTTTGTTGGATTTACCCAGCTGGCGAAGAAATTACCTCCCGAAAAATTAGTTTCGCTATTAGATAATCACTTTGGAGCTTTCGATACCATAATTGAAAAGAACCACGTAGAGAAAATTAAAACCATTGGTGATGCCTACATGTGTGCAGGTGGAGTGCCTTTGGCTGATACTACAAATGCCATACGTACAGTACTTGCCGCGCTGCAAATACGGGAGTATGTTAGTAGCATAAATGCGATAGCAACGGAAAATGGAGATATACCTTGGAACATCAGAATAGGGGTACACACAGGCGAAGTAACCGCAGGAGTAATTGGCCATAAGCGCTTGGCTTACGACATTTGGGGAGATACGGTCAACATTGCCAGCCGTATGGAAAGTACTAGCGAAGTAGGGCAGGTCAATATTTCTGATGATACATTTAAACTTGTTGAGCCATATGCAAGCTGTACTTCCAGGGGGAAGTTGCCAGTAAAGAATGGTGGAGAGGTAGGAATGTACTTTGTGGAGCGATTGTTACCAGAGTTCTCAAAAGACGAAGGGGGAACGCAACCTAATGAAAGATTGCTTGAGCTGATTGGCTAGCTATTATTTGAAACACGTTTTTCTACATTACTTTTTTTATCATTGCTAGTACTATGCAACTCAACACCTTAGATATAGTCACCTTTGTTGGCTTCCTCGTATTTGTTATTGGCGTTTCCATTTATGCTTCCCGAAAAGAGGAAAGCTCAGAAGACTACTTCCTTGCAGGGCGTGGTTTGAGTTGGTGGGTCATTGGTCTTTCACTGATAGCATCCAATATTTCTACCGAACACTTTATAGGTATGGCTGGCGAGGGTTTTTCCTCCGTAGGTCTAGCAATTGCCAGTTATGAGTGGATAGCAGCCCTTACCCTAATAGTAGTAGCGTTATATCTCCTTCCTCGCTTTTTAAAGGCAGGGGTGTATACCATTCCACAGTATTTGGAAATGCGCTATAACAGTACCGCCCGTACTTTAATGAGTTTTTTGATGCTCGTTATTTATGTGCTAGTAACTATGGCCACCGTATTAATGGCTGGAGCAAAAGCCCTCAATGTTTTCTTCGATATAAGTATGGGTACAGGTGTTTGGATACTTGGAATTACCGCAGGTATATACACGGTGTACGGAGGTTTGAAAGCAGTAGTTTGGTCTGACGTAATTCAGGGAACTACGCTGATGATCGGCGGGGCGATAGTCCTTTATCTAGGTATTGATGCCATTGGTGGAGTAAACGAATTTATGAACGTAGCAGGAGACAGATTGCACACCGTTCTACCAGCTGATAACCCCAGTTTACCTTGGCCAGCTATTTTCTTAGGCCCTATGCTGATACCAAATATTTATTATTGGGGTCTTAACCAGTTCATAACCCAACGAACGCTCGGTGCAAAGTCGTTGGATGAGGGTCAAAAAGGAGTGCTTTTCGGGGCCAGTTTAAAGTTGATCATTCCATTTTTAGTGGTGTTCCCAGGTATTATCGCCTTCCATTTATATGGCGATCAGATAGTAGATAAAGACCAAGCCTACGCGATCCTTCTGAAAGAATTATTACCTACGGGTATAGTTGGTTTATTACTAGCAGCCCTTTTTGGAGCTACTATGAGTACGATGGATTCTCTATTAAACTCCGCTTCAACCATATTCACTATTGATATTTATCAGCCCTATTTCAAAAAGGAAATGAGCCAGAAACAGACCATTACTGTCGGTCGTGCATCAACCTTAGTTTTCATGGTTATTGCCTGTTTATGGGCACCAATATTGGATAGTTTTGATGAAGGGTTGTACGAGTTTATCCAGAAATTTTCAGGCTTTATTCAACCGGGTATAGTGGCTGCATTCTTTTTCGGTTTCCTTTGGAAGCGTGTTCCTTCGGAGGCTGCCGTGGGTGCTATTTTATTGAATGTGCCTATTTATGGGGCACTTTTACACTTCTTTCCTGAAGTAGCGTTCCTGTATCACATGGGTATCACCTTCGCCATTATTTGTGCATTTGTTGTAGTGGTTACTATCGCTAAACCAAATACGAAAGAAATAAAAATACCTGTGCTTGCTGCTTTCGACCATAAAACTAGCTCTACTGTGAAAGTTTGGAGTGCACTTGTAGCTGTAGCTACGGTTGCGTTATATATCTTCTTCTTTTAAGTATCTGCAGTAACTTTACCATATGCAAGAGCAACAAATTCAGCAAAAGGAGTTCCGCAACTACAAAGATGGCGATGCACAGATATTAGCCAATATCAAGGAGAACTACCGCAAGATGCGCACCAACCAAACGGTTGATTATGTGCAACGGATGCGTTCTAAGTACTTGACGTTCGATAAGCCCCATACCATTTGGGAAGCAATAGATCAACTAGATGACTTTGTTGATATTAGCGACCCTGATATTTCTTTACCTAATGTGATGCACTTGCTGCAAACTGCCGAGGCTATTCGCGAAGCAAATAGGCCCGATTGGATGCAATTGGTGGGTTTAATACACGATCTAGGAAAGGTGATGTATCGCTGGGGTGCCGATGAAGATGGGACCACCCTGAAAGAGCAATGGGGTATGGTAGGTGATATTTTTGTAGTAGGCTGTAAGCTTCCAGATACTTGTGTTTATCCAGAATTTAACGCCGATAATACCGATATGCAGAACCCCAAGTACAATACCGAATTGGGTATGTACGAGGCTAATTGCGGTATAGATAATGTGCTAATGGCATGGGGTCACGATGAGTATCTATATCAAATATTGAAGAACCATAAAGGAAATAAGCTACCACTAGAAGCTATGGTGATGGTGCGTTATCATTCCTTCTATCCTTGGCACAAAGGGGGCAGTTACCGCCAGTTAATGAAAGAGAACGATTATCAGTATCTGGATTGGGTGAAAGATTTTAACCAGTACGATCTCTATACCAAATCACCAAAGGTGTACGATATCAATTGGGTAAAGGACTATTACCAGCCAATTATTGAGAAGTATTTGGGTAAGGAGCCTGTCTATTTCTGATCAAAGTCAATGCTCTTTAACCAAGCTCTTAATTCTCCGCCAATGTTCTTGTCTTTCAAGCCGAGTAGCAGGTTAGTTTTTATGAAGTCGAGCTTATTGCCTACATCGTAGCGTGTACCCTTAATTACAGACCCATACATTTCTTCCGATTGAAGAAGCGATCGCATAGCATCGGTTAGTTGTATCTCATCGTTCACCCCTCGTGTTATACTTTTTAGTCTATCAAATATTGCTGGCGTAAATACATATCGTCCACTTATTACTAGGTTGCTTGGCTCTGTGCCTTGTACTGGTTTTTCTACCCAAGCTTTAGCCTTCCAAGTATGGTCATCCACTTGCTCGCCATCAATAACGCCATAGCGATGAACAATAGCTGGGTCAACCTCTTCCAAGGCAATTACACTAGCCTTGTACTTGTCGTAAGCGGTCATTAACTGTTTTGTAGTAGGTATTTCCGTGTCTAAAATGGTATCACCCAGAAGAACTGCGAATGGCTCATCACCCACAAAGGTTTCTGCATAGCTTACCGCATCGCCCAATCCGTTCTGTTCCTTTTGCCAAACGAAATGAATATTGGCCATATCCGAGATCTTTCTGATCTCCTCTAGTAATTGGGTTTTGTTTTTTTCTTCTAACCTAGCTTCCAGTTCTACATTTCTATCAAAGTGCTCTTCAATAGCACGCTTGCCCTTTCCTATCACCATCAGAATATCGGTGATGCCCGAATTAACAGCCTCTTCCACCACATACTGAATAACTGGTTTGTCTACCACAGGTATCATTTCCTTTGGTTGAGATTTAGTTGCAGGAAGCAACCTCGTTCCAAATCCAGCAGCAGGTATAACGGCTTTTCGTATCATAATATCTTTAGTTCTTAACTACTTGTGGTCGTAATAGGGCAATGCCCATACCTTCAAATTTAACCTTCAATGCTCCATAGCCCACCTCATCAACTAGCCCAATTATAGCACCTCCAGAACCTGTGAACTTAGCACTTGCCCCAACTGAACGAGCTACGCTCACCATTTCTTTATTGGCAGGGGAAATGAACATAAGTCTCTCTCTTAGGTCATAATTTGAATTGATCAAACCATTCAGCTTTTCAAGGTCATTATCTGCTAAAGCAACTTTAAATTTATCGGTATAATGCCCCCACATTGCTATAGCTTCTACCACATCATTATCGCTATTATCATACCTTTCTCTCAAGTCGTTATGCACTACTTCAGAACCTTCTGACGAAGCCGTATGATAAGCGATAAATAGCTGTTTTTCAATTGCTTGGAGGTTAATGGGTTCATAAGTGCCAACGCCATTTTTCAGCATCTTTTCCTTCTCAAAATCCATATAAACAGGTTCGCCAAAAGCCTGTGCAACTCGGTCTTGCAGGCCTGCACCAATGCCTAGTTCATCCTTTTCTACTGAAAGCACCAAATTTGCCAAAAGGGCAGGTTCTATTTCTACTTTATACCATTGCATCAAAGCTTTCATACAAGCGGTTATGATGGCACTACTACCAGCCAAACCTAGTCTGTTAGGTACGTTTGATGAATAACTTAGGGTGAAGTTCGGAGCCTCTAATTTCAAACTATTAATACTACAAAATTCGTAGAAGCGTTTCAAAGCAGCTTTGAACAATCGAATACCTCCATAATACCCGAAATTTTGGATATCGCCATATAAGCTTTTAAGGTTGTCGAATTGTAGTTGGTCTCGATCAGCAGGAACAATTATTAATTGCTCACTTTCTTCAAGAGTTACCGATGCCGAAAAATCACTAAAAACAAAGGCAATTGTTTTTCCAAAATAACCGTCAGATGGATTACCTATTAAGGCAGCCCGTGGATATGATATAGCCTTTATTTCCAAGTGTTTCAGCGTTTATTATGGCAAAACTATGACAAAGTTTGCAAAGCCTTCGGAGGCCTTGCGCGTTATCTTTGCACAGGTGCTAAAAAAGAGCTTTGACATAGAGTGTTTTGAGAAGGTGGGGATAAAGCTATTTAGCATTATCCTTTTGCTGTTTATCAGCGCTTCTAGCTTTGCCCAAAGTTCGACAAAAGTATCCGTAGTTGATAGTGCCCAACAAACTGTGCTTCCTTATGCTCATATCAGCTTCGCATCGATAGATGCTGAAGGCAAGAAAAAGGTCGTAAATACTATTACTGATGAAAATGGTAGTGCCGAAGTACCATTTTTAGGAACGACCTCAGTAACGGTAATGTATATGGGCTATGGGGAAAAAACGATAAATGTATCGGGCGGCGGCGATGTTACTATTCAGCTTGCATCGCAAGACAATGTTTTACCGACAACTGTAGTTACGGGAAGCTTTTTACCTACTGCAGTTGAGCAATCGGTATTCAATGTAAAAGTGATAGACAAAGTAAAGATCGAAAGCCTTGGGGCTAATAATCTACAGGCCCTACTCACCAATGAGTTGAACATCCGTCAGCAGCAAGATCAATTTTTGGGGTCGAGTATGTCCATGCAGGGTGTTGATGGTGAGAATGTGAAAATACTAATAGACGGCGTACCTGTCATCGGCAGGTTCAATGGCGGAATAGATCTTAGTCAGATCAACTTGAACAACATCGAAAAGATAGAAATAGTACAAGGACCAGCATCTGTTAATTATGGCACGAATGCTTTAGGTGGAGTTATCAATCTGATAACTAAGTCATCGCAAGCATCGCTTATCGAAGGTTCAGTAAATACGTATTACGAATCTGTGGGTACTTACAATGCTGATGCATTAGTTGGTATCAATATCAAAAAACACTTCTTACAATTGAGTGGTGGTAAATATTATTTTAATGGATTTGGCGATCGGGGTCATCGTAGTTACGATTGGGATCCGAAAGATCAAAGCTTTGGTGAGATACAATATGCTTACCGAATTAAAGACTTGCGACTAAGATTTCGCGGAGCATATTATCATGATAAGATCACCGATAGGGGCGAGCCACTTACCACAACGAATGTGGCTCAGGATAGATACTACCGTACTAATAGAACTAGCACTTCTCTATTCTTGACAGGCTATATCAAAAACAAGCATTACATCGATATTACTGCATCCTATTCCAATTTCAGAAGAAGAAAGAATACAATGCTTAAAGATATGAGTACTCTTGAAGAGTGGTTGAATTCTGATGTTACGTCTCATGATACCACAGTCTTCAATTCCTTTCTTTTTAGAGGGTCTTATACTAGTAATAGACCAAACAAGAAGGTCAATTATCTAGCTGGATATGATATTAACTTGGAACAGAACAATGGGGAGCGTATAGAGAGTGGTGAAAAAAGTATTTATGACTTTGCAGGATTTGTGAACCTTGATTATGCTCCTGCCAAATGGGCTCACTTCAAGGCAGGCTTGCGTTATGCTTATAATACACAGTTTGGTGCACCAGTAACTCCAAGTATAAATGCACTATTCAATATTACTCCTACCGTGCAGATAAGAGCATCTTATGCAAGGGGATTCCGTGCACCTAGTTTGAAAGAATTGTATCTGGACTTTGTAGACATCAACCATAATATTACTGGTAATGGAAGTTTGGAAGCAGAGCGTTCCAATAACTATCATTTGAACTTAAGCTATTCACCAAAGCTGAAAGATGTAACGCTGAGTATTAAACCGGGTGTGTTTTACAATCAGATATTTGACCAGATAGCTAACATATTAGTAGACGCATCAACTCAAGCGTTCACCTATGAAAATGTCGATCAGTTCGAGTCTCTTGGTGGTCAGCTAGAAGCAGAGTTAGGATGGAAAAACTTTAGTTGGTCTATAGGTACTTCTGTTACTGGAGTTCGGTCTGATCAATTTGATGCTCCAACTGTATCAAACGAATTCTTGTTATCTCCTGAGTTAAGAGCTAATTTTACACAGCAGATACCTGCTTGGAAAATGAGTTGGTCAATATTCTACAAATACACAGGTAGAACGTTGAATTACTACCAAGACCAAACAGATGGATCAGTAAAACAAGGAGAATTAGGAAGCTTTCATACACTTGACGTGAGTGTGTCAAAGCAGTTGTTTAAAGAGAAATTGACATTGTCACTTTATGGTAAGAATCTAGCTGGAGTAACTAATGTTATAAATACTGGAGGGAATGCCATTCATAGTACAGGAGGCGACCAATTGGTAGCCTGGGGAAGAAGTATTGCTGTTGCATTGCGATTTAATTTTAAAGCGAATAAGAGAGAATGAAGAATTTGTGGATGATCTTGTTGGCAGCTGTGTTATTCAGCTCATGTGAGAAAGACGGAATAATACCTTGCGAGGCTTGTGACCTGGAAACGGTGGTTATTGAAATGGGTCCTGAGTATGATACCCATCATTATTTTGACCTTGGCGTACAATCGGTAACCAAAGTGACGGAGAATGATGTTTGGGACTTAGCGTTTGATACGGACGAGATGGAATTTGGAGTATACCTGAATTCATCTCGGTTTATGGCAGCATATCAAACATCGGAGACGAAGTTTGACTTAGTTACTACATCTTCTGTTGATGAAGCAAGTTGGACCTATGATCGTATTTCAGGCGAGATAGAGAATTTAGCCATAGGCAACTGGGGTTTTCTTCAGAGCAGCACAGCTACAGGCGTAGATGAGAACGGCTACATTTCGAAAGGAACAGTTTTTATAATTCATTTAGGTAAAGATGAAGCTGGGGAAGATATAGGCTTTAAAAAATTGCAGCTTCTAGGTTTTAGCGATGGTAATTACTCTGTACGTTTTGCAAACTTGGACGGAACGGAGGATCATACTGTTGAGATAAAAAAGGATGTTAACTATGATAGAATGTACTTAACATTCAATGATGGCGGCAGGATAGTAGATGTAGCACCAATTCGAAGTGAATGGGATATGGTATTTACCCAATACACATCTCACCTGCTTTACCAAGGAAATGAGTTGCCTTATTTGGTAAGGGGCTTTTTATTGAACGGTACACAAAGTATTGGAGTAGCAGAAGATAGTGTTACTGCTTTTGAAGACTTTACATTAGAAATAGCAAGTTCAATGAGCTTTAGTCGTGATAATGATGCTATTGGTTTCGATTGGAAATCGTACAGTATTAGCGAAAGCGTGTATTCTGTTAAAGATGACAAGGTATATGTTATTAAAGATCGCAACGGGGATTATCATAAACTGCGCTTTGTTGATTTCTTGAATGAAGAATTTCAGCGCGGTTACCCTAAATTTGAGCTACAGAAACTCTGATATATGTCTAACACCGTTCGTATTCTTGTAGCTGATGCTAATTACTTGGTGCGCCACGGGTTAAAGTATATAATAGAATCGAGCGACAACCTAGAGCTAGCTGGGGAAACCGAAGATCTAGACAAGCTTATTTCTGACATTGCAAAGCTTAGGCCAAATGTAATTTTGATGGGGCTGAATACAGACGCCACCTCGTCATTAGATATTATTGAAGAGGTGCTTACCACTTTTCCCAATAAGAACATATAAGTCATAGATAAAGTCGAGGACAACATCAAGCCGGTTAAGATCCTTCAAAGCGGTGTTCATGGCTATATTCTTCGCTCATGCGATAGAGAGGAAATACTGGATGCCATCCATTCCATGATGAAGGGTAAGAATTTCTTCTGTAGTAACGTGATCAAGGTAGAGCGCGATATAGAGAGTGGTAAGCTCTCAAAACTATCCGATAGAGAAGTTGAGGTGCTTCGCCTTATATCACAAGGGATGACCAATAACGAGATAGCCGAGCAAATATTCTTGAGTTCACATACTGTTGCAACCCACCGTAAGAACTTGATGAAGAAACTGAAAGCCAAGAACAATGTAGACTTGGTAATTAGTGCTATTAAAGAGAGTATTATACAGCCTGTATAACTCCATAATAAAATCCTTGTTATCCTTATTTCGTAGTTTTAAGAATTGGCAAAGCGACCACTTCATTGAAACGTAGTTATCTTCTTTTTACGATATTTCTCGTAGCTCTTTTATTAGAAGGAATGGGATTCCTATTGCTAAGTTTGAACAGCGAATACGACTACGAGGGCAATAAGAACTATAACACCATCCGTAACATACTAATGGGGGGTGATGGTGCTGATAAACTCTCTCGATTTACAGGAGTAGCTAACCTCAACTACATTTCTACCCCAGGCTACTTTGAATTTGATACAATTCAGATCAACCCATCAGGCTACAGAGGGAAAGACCTACCACGTAAGAAGAAGGAGAATACTACGAGAATGCTATTTCTAGGGGGTTCTACTACTTATGGTATGGCTTTGGTAGATGGTAAAAGTGCATTTCCAGCCGTATGTGGGGGAATGCTTGAAAAGCACATTGAGAGGCAAGGAAGCGAAATTGATGTTGAAGTAATAAATGGGGGACTGCTTTGGGCCACATCTTTTGAATTACTGGCGCATTACAAACACAAGTATCGGTTTTATGATCCTGATATGGTAATTATACATACTGGGGGAAATGATGCAATGGCCTATGGGAATTTGGAGGCCTATCAGCCAGATTATAGTCACTGGCGCAAACCAATGGAGAGTATTAAGCCCTTGCCAATACCTGCAAGGTGGATGATGCATTCTCGGCTTTTTAGTTTTTTCGTAGTCCATTTATTCTTTAGCGAAATGGATAAGACTATGTTCGTTCACTATGACGGTAAGTCGTCAACTCCCTGGTTTAACTATGAAAAGGAAGACTTGCCTGCTCCGCCAATAAATTCCTACTATCGGAATATGGAGGGGCTTTTAGAAGTGCTGACGAAAGATTCTGTTCGTGTATATCTAATGCCGTTCGTACTGAACCCTGATTTCCCGAAGGATCAATTGGCTACCAACTATGAGCATGGAATAATACTTCACAATGAGATGCTAAAGCAATTAGCAGCCAAGTACCAAGCAGAATATATCGAAGTGCCTATAGGGGAATTCGACAAGAGTAACTGGATAGATGATTGCCATTTGAACGAAGAGGGCCACCAGATAAAAGCTGAAATTCTAAGTCGTGGTATGCTCGATCGCTTAGCTCCTTCTTCTTAAGGATAAGACTAGCCTTATTTTACCTTCCAACTAACGCAGTAGCCAATTCAAGCGCATCCGTAGGCCAAAATACTTCTGGTCGTGGCTGATGAGGGTTCGCATTATCATGACTTGGCTTACAAGATAGAACCGAATTCTTCCATTGATCTGGTATGCTTGAAATACCATGTACTGCTCCAAGTAGCGCTCCACAAATAGCCGCGTTAGTATCTGTATCACTTCCTCGCATTACTGTATCTATAATTGCTTCCTCTAGGGTTTCCGCATGAAGCAATTGCCAAAGGGTATTTTGAAAGGCTATTAGCACCCAACCCTGAAGGTGTGTGTGGTCAGCAACAGACTCCGTTCTTGCTTTTTCAATAACTGTTATAATAGACGGATCCATCATATTCTCTATAGAAAGCTTGTAGATCATTTCATAGATCTCTTGTGGACCTAAATTATGTTCTACTGCAGCAGCTATTGCTTTTGCGTAAAGGGCATTTACTTGCTGGCAGACAATATTGGGATGAGTGAGCTTAGCATCTTGCATAGCCCAGTCCATCACTTTAGGTTCTGATAACCCACCACAAAATATACCTAATGGGCTAATACGCATCAAAGCACCATTAGCTTGACTTTTGACATTTACCTCTCCATTTAATGCTGAAGTGATGGTGAAACCTCTGTCAAAAGGATCGGTACCTATCCAGTACAAATATTGACGCAATGCACTAGACGGTTTATAAGTAGATTCTTTACCAGCATTTTAGCTAATAAAAGAGCCATCTCTGAGTCATCAGTTGGTTGACCTGCTAGAGTATTCCAAGTGCCACCATCTGCTAACTCTCTTACTCCATTCGGATACTTGCGAAGTATTTGTTCAGGACTTTCAAATTCAACAAGGCTACCTAGTGAATCACCAGTTAATTGCCCCATAAGGCATCCTTGAGCTCTATCAATAATTGTTGTTGTCATAAAAATAGTGGAGGCGCCGGGAGTCGAACCCGGGTCCGGATAAGCAACAACTATACTTTCTACATGCATAGTAACCTGTTAATTTTCGAGCTTTAGCCGGTCAGGTAACCCACCAAACTATCGCCTTATCTTCATAGTCTTAGTGCCCTAGTGAAGCCCCTAGTGCAAGCATCCGAGTATATCTGGTGTTCCGTTGCTAGCCTACTCGGCCAAACTTGCAGGGAACAATGGCTATCTAATTCCTAGAATTAGGCAGCCATGGCGTAGTTAGACTCGCCATATAAAAAAAGTGTTTCGGTATGAGATTTACGAGCCAGTACCAATGCTCGACATGCCGGTATAATTCCTAACCTACCGTCAATACCAGTCGCCCCCATGTCAAAGATCTGTAATAAAGAGAACGGCAAATGTAGCTAAAAGTTCCATCTGCGTGTAGCAATACCCTTCACTTAAGATCTTTTATGTTTGTGGCGTTTAAAAGAAACCATTATGAAGCTAGGTATTATAAGAGAAGGCAAGACCCCTCCTGATAGTCGCGTGCCGTTAACCCCAAAGCAATGTGCCCAATTAGTTAAAGAAGGTGTAGACCTAGTGGTGCAGCGTTCACCAGGACGATGCTATACGGATGAGGAATACAAAGCCGAAGGTATAACCCTAGTGGATACGGTGAACGATAGGGATGTAGTATTAGGTGTGAAGGAAGTTCCCATCGATCAGTTAATACCTAGCAAAAAGTACTTTTTCTTTTCGCATACTATTAAGGCACAGCCATATAATAGAGATCTATTACAGGCCATTTTGGCAAAGAACATTCACTTACATGATTGGGAAGTGCTTACTAATGATAGTGGCGCACGTGTTATAGCTTTCGGACGCTTTGCAGGTATAGTAGGTGCACACAATGGAATGCTTACATATGGTTTAAGAACTGGAGAGTTCGAATTAGAGCCTGCCCATGAGACTACCGATATGGAGGCGATGTTCAATGCTTATAGAACGATGCAGCTCCCACGAATGAGAGTTGTAGTAACTGGTGGTGGTAGAGTAGCTGGTGGGTCTGTAGAAACTTTGGAGGCTATGGGTGTTAAGCGAGTTGACCCTGCTGACTACCTGAATAACAAGTACGACCATGCTATCTATACCCAATTGAATTCAGAGGATCTGTACTTCCGCAAAGACGGTTCTGCTTTCGATCTACAACATTTTTATAATAATCCAGCTGATTACGATTGCGACTTGAGCGACTACTATCGCAAAAGCGATGTATTTGTCAATGCGGTGTATTGGGATCCTGCTGCGCCAGCGTACTTCAGTCAAGAACAGATGAACGAGGAAGACTTCCGCATAAGCGTAATAGCAGATATTACTTGTGATATAGCTCCTGAAGCGTCGGTGCCTTCAACAATACGCCCAAGTACTATTGATGATCCTTATTATGGATTTGACCCAGCAACAGGGGAGGAGATAGAACCATTTTCAAAGGATGGTATTGATGTAATGGCTATTGACAACCTGCCAAATGAATTGCCACGCGATGCTTCTCAAGCATTTGGAGAGCAATTCATGGAATTTGTGTTGCCAGAATTATTGAAAGAGAACAGTGGAATGATGGAACGCGCTAGCATTGCTATAAATGGTAAGCTAGGTCCACACTTCCAATACCTTCAGGATTATGTTGACGATAAGTGAACGTCAAATTCAGTAGCCTGCATTATCTGTTTACGGTAAAGGTCTATTCCTTTTCCTAACACCTCCATTGCGCGTTTTAAGTCTTTTTGATCTAGCACATAAGCTATACGCACTTCTTGTAACCCACGGCCAGGGGTAGAGTAAAATCCAGCGGCTGGTGCCATCATTACGGTTTCTCCTTCATGGTCAAAAGCCTCTAGCATCCATTGGCAGAATTTCTCCGTATCGTCTACAGGCAATTGCGCTACTACGTAAAATGCTCCACCAGGGTTAGGGCACATTACACCTTCAATGTTATTCAACTCGCTTACCACTAAGTTCCTTCTCTGCTCGTATTCACCTATCACAGCAGTAAAATAGTCATCGGGCACGTTCAACGCCGCTTCAGCAGCAATTTGAGCTAGTGATGGAGGACTTAATCGTGCTTGGGCAAATTTCAATGCAGTATCCATCACCTCGCTATTTCGACTTATCAAGGCACCTATTCGTGCACCACAGGCACTGTATCTCTTCGAGATGGAATCGACTACAATTGCATTCTCATCTAATCCATCTATGTTTAGGATAGAGTGATGCTTTTCACCATCATAACAGAATTCTCGATACACCTCATCTGCAAATAAAAAGAGGTCGTGCTTTTTAACAATAGACCTTAATCCTTCCAACTCCTCTTGCGAATACAAATATCCTGTAGGGTTACTTGGGTTGCATATCATTATGGCTTTAGTGCGTGGGGTTATCACATGCTCAAAAGCATCTATTGGTGGCAACGAAAAACCTGTACTTATCTCCGAAATTATGGGGCGTATCTTAATGCCTGCTGCTGCGGCAAATCCATTGTAGTTAGCGTAGAATGGTTCAGGAATGATCACTTCATCCCCTTCGTCTAAACAGCTCATCATTCCGAATAACAAAGCTTCCGAACCACCAGTAGTGATGATGATGTTGTCGTAAGAGATCAAGATGCCATTCTTAGCATAGTATTCTGCCAAGTTTCTGCGGTAGCTCTCATTCCCTGCGGAATGACTGTATTCCAATACCTTCATATCAATATTGCGTACAGCGTCCATCATTTCCTTAGGGGTCTCAATATCAGGCTGACCGATGTTGAGGTGATAGATCTTCTTTCCCGCCTTTTTGGCGTGTTCAGCAAACGGCACCAATTTCCGAATAGGAGATTGTGGCATTTCTTGTCCTTTGTTAGATATACTTGGCATGGCGTAAAATTAAGAACTCCATACGCTATATGGTATGGAGTTCAGTAATAATTTAGTCCGAAAGTGCAGCTACTATTGGTTTACTATAGAAGGTTTACGTTCGGGAATTCCGCTGTTTTCAGGTGAAACCTTTCCCTTAATGAAAATACGGATCGTTGGCTCCGATGCATTAGATGTAATAGTAATTGGCTTATTAAAATTGCCTGGACGGTTCTTAGTATTGTATTTAGCGGTTATCTTACCTTTTTCACCTGGCTTAACGGGCTCTTTATTCCAGTATGGAGTAGTACAACCACAAGATGCTTTCACATTAGTGATTATTAAGTCGGTCTTTCCTGTATTGGTAAAGTAGAAGTCAACCGTTGCATCGTCACCTTCAACTATTTCACCAAAATCATGTGTAGTGAATTCAAATTCCACTACTGGAGCATCAGGGTCTACATCAGCAGAGTTTTGAGAAAATAGGCCTGGTGTAGCAACCATTAAAGCACAAAATAATATCATTAGGTGTTTCATAAGTAATGCATTTTGTTAAAGCAAATATAAGAACTATAATTCAACATCGCTGGTTCCATAAGTTGGTAGTAGAGAGCAATTCTTGTGCCAACATCCTCATAAAAGTTAACAAAAGTATCATGTTCTTGTTAATTTACCGAGGGTCAAAATTAGTATCTTTGCAAAAAATTAAAGGGTATGATCAACGAGCAACAAGACCAGCTAGTGAGCCCAACAGACGAATTAGATATTGACGGATTTAAGCAGGAAGTGCTTAATGATTACCGACTGCTATTAGAGAGCAGAGAGGCTAGTCTAATGGGAAGAAAGGAAGTGCTTACAGGTAAGGCCAAATTTGGCATATTCGGTGACGGAAAGGAATTAGCTCAGATAGTATTAGCTAAAAGCTTTGAAAAGGGTGATTTTCGTGCAGGATATTATAGAGACCAGACCATGATGTTCGCTTTGGGTATTTCTAACCTAGAACAATTTTTCGCACAACTATATGCTCACCCAGATCTGAAGCACGATCCATTTTCAGGAGGGCGACAAATGAACGCCCACTTCGCTACTCGTAGTTTAGATGAGAATGGTGATTGGGTAAATCTACGCGAACAATACAATACTTCAGCAGATGCATCTCCAACAGCTGGCCAGATGCCGCGAGCAGTAGGGTTAGCATTTGCTTCTAAACTTTATAGAGAGAGTAATGATCTAGATGGAAATATCTTCTCTGATAATGGGAATGAAGTATGCTTTGCCACTATTGGTGATGCCAGTACTTCTGAAGGCCACTTTTGGGAGGCTATAAATGCTGCAGGGGTATTGCAAATTCCTTTGGCCTTATCCATCTGGGATGATGGTTACGGTATTTCTGTACCAAAGCAGTTCCAAAGTACAAAGGATAGTATTTCGGATATGCTGGAAGGGTTTAGAGCAACAGAAGACAGCAGAGGAATAGACATCTATAGAGTAAAAGCATGGGACTATGTAGGCCTGTGCGAGACCTATGCGAAAGGAATAGCTAAGATGAGGGAAACTCACCGACCAGCTATTTTCCATGTGGAAGAAGTAACCCAACCCCAAGGACACTCTACATCAGGTTCGCATGAGCGTTATAAAAACGCGGAGCGTTTGCAATGGGAAAAGGACTTTGACTGTTTGCCGAAAATGCGTGAGTGGATATTGAACACCACTTTTGATACCGCAGAAGGAGAAGTGGTACTTGCAACTAGTGAAGAGTTAGACACAATACACGATGCTGCCAAAAAGACCGTAAGAGAAGCTAAGCGAAATGCATGGCAAGCCTTTTCAATTCCAATAAAGGAGCAAATACAAGAGGCTGAGCAATTAATGAATCAATTAGCAGAGGGTAGTTCTTTCGGTACTGAGGTAATAGCTGCGAAAGATGCTTTGAAAGCCACTTTAGACCCTGTTCGAAAGGATGTATTAACGGCGGTAAATAAAGCTTTAATACTTACACGAACCGAGCAATCAGATGCGCGTAATGGACTACTAGCATACAAAGCAGTTTTAGACCAAGACAATGCAGAGCGCTATAATAGTCATTTATATAGCCAGTCAAAAGATAATGCGCTTGATGTAGCTGTAGTTCCTGCTGAGTATTCTGAGGATAGCCAGATGCTTAACGGTTATGAAGTATTGAACAAGGCCTTTGATAGTATTTTGGAACGCGACCCACGGGTGTTCGCCTTTGGAGAGGATGTAGGTAAAATAGGTGATGTGAACCAAGGTTTTGCAGGCCTACAAGAAAAGCATGGTGTAAAACGTGTGTTTGATGTAGGTATTCGTGAAGCTACTATAATGGGACAAGCCATTGGTATGGCTATGCGTGGCTTAAGACCTATTGCTGAGATACAGTACTTAGACTACTTGGTTTATGGTTTAGAACCACTTACAGATGATGTAGCCTGCTTACAATACCGTACCAAGGGTGGACAGAAGGCACCCATTATAGTAAGAACAAGAGGCCATCGTTTAGAAGGGATATGGCATACTGGGTCACCAATGGGGATGATAGTAAATGCACTTCGCGGGATACATGTTTTGGTTCCTAGGAATATGGTGCAGGCTGCTGGATTTTATAATACGCTACTGAAAAGTGATGAACCCGCTTTGGTGGTGGAGTGCTTGAATGGCTACCGTTTGAAAGAGCAGTTACCTGATAATTTATCTGAGTTTACCGTGCCATTAGGCGTGCCAGAGGTTTTGAAAGAGGGTAGTGACGTTACTTTGGTGACTTATGGATCTTGTGTGCGAATTGCTGAGCAAGCAATAGCACAATTGAACGAGGTTGGCATTGATGTAGAATTGATAGATGTACAAAGCCTATTACCTTTTGATATCCATCACTTAATAGTGGAGTCAGTTAAGAAAACTAACCGCCTAGTGGTGTTTGATGAAGACGTTCCAGGAGGAGCTTCAGCGTATATGTCGCAGCATATATTGGAAACCCAAGGTGGCTATTTTCACTTAGATTCATTACCACGAACTATTAC
>CAYGTK010000059.1:4589-19338 GCA_964352775.1 uncultured Chitinophagaceae bacterium | reverse complement strand
GAATAAGGTGCTACTACAAAAACTGGTGGGCATGAATATATTTTGGTACGACGAGGGCAAGGGCAATATGTTTATCAGCGATGCACAAATGGCCGTGCTACGTGGTGAGGCCCCCGAAAGCCAAAGCAATGTGCAAACCCTAAGTAGCGACCTGCCCAATAATGATGTGCGCATACTAAGCATTACTGTAGATAGAGACAATAACGAAATATCGCGCACGGTGCCCGCGTACGCACAGGCGGGTTACCTTATTGGCTACCGCGACCCCGAATACTTACAGACCTTACCCGAAGACAACTTCTTTTACGGTGAGCAAGATGGTACTTACCGCACCTTTGAAATAAGCGGCGATAGTATGGAGCCCCACTTGTACGAAACCGATTTTGTCCGCAGCAAATTTTTAGACCCCATCCATTGGCGAAGCAAGCTGCGCATTGGCGAGATATTTATAGTGGTACATAAAGAGGGCATCATCTGCAAGCAACTGAAAGACCATAACCCCGCCACAGGCGACATTACCCTACGCAGCGCTAACGATATTTACGAAGACCGCCACCTGAACCTGGCCGATGTATATGAGCTGTGGTATTATAAAGGGTATTATAGTAGAAGGAGTTTTAGGTGAGTTAGTCGATAGTCGACGGTCAATAGTCCATAGAAGGCTACTCGAGCGCATTTGCAATGCGTTCGAAATTTATTCCGCCATCAGCGGAAGGCATTTGCAATGCCACAAAACACAAGTCATGTCAGAAAGGTATAAGGCACATCTTACAGAAGAACTCTACTTCATCACCTCTACCGTTGTGGACTGGGTAGACCTATTCAGCCGACCGCCTTACCCAGAAATAGCTACAATAGATCAAGCTATTAAACGTTCAACTAAAATGTCAACCTCCATTTTTCTACGCATAACCGTATTGCTTATTGGCTTAAGTATGAGCTGCCCGTTGATGGGGCAAACTTTCCAAATGGAGCTTCCCTATTTACCTAATGGCACCAACTCACCCAACGATCATTTAAAGCTTAGCGGTATCATTATTGATGAGGTAACCAATAAACCTATTTCAGGCGCTATACTGTTTGTAGGCAGAGGGAAAAAACTGGCATGTACCGATGCTAATGGCGCTTACTCCATTACGTTGCATGATAGTCTATTTACCGACAACTCATTGCAACTACGCATTATACCTACCTCCAATGTACGGTACGCGCACGTTCAGTATCTTTATTTCCAGATCATTGAAGGGAGATCTCTCGAATATCAATATTTCAATGGAAAATATGTCGGGCGACCCTTATTCATTTGTGCACCAGCTGGACCCAGATATGACCCATAAATACGACAGACACACCTATTGGTTAAGCGAAGAAACACTAAGCTTAATTCTTTACGAAGATTGGCGGCGAAGGTAATGATGTGGCATTGCAAATGCCTACTGCCTTTGGCAGTATAAATTGAGAACGCATTTGTAAATGCGCTTGAGGGAGAGATGCCTTAGTATTTACTTCACCATCACCTTGCTTCTACCCAGTACCTTCTTACCATCCATGAGATGAAGAATGTACATACCCGAACTTAGCTCGCTAGTGGTTATTGATGTGTTTCTATCAGGTAGGGGGCCCATCTTTACTTCCTTGCCTGTAGTATTGTATAGCTTGTAGGTGGCTTGTAATGGTTCTACAGGTAAAGTTACCGTAAAGGCATCTGTAGTGGGATTGGGATGAATGCGGAAAGAAACGTTTTGATGCTGGATGAGCGATGTAGTAATGCTGTATTGAGTTGAAAAACTATCGACAGTGCACGAACTGAACGTTTTATTGGGAATACTGGCATAGAAGGTTAAGGAGAAGGCACCGTTATCATACTGATACCAACCTGCAGGTTTTATTACGGTAGTTACCTCCCCAGGGGCTAGGTTTAAATTTGAAAAGGAAAAATTCATGCGACCACTTTTGCAGCCTTCAAATGGGAAACAGTTTGGCGGAAGTGGTGCTGAGAATACATTAGCACTTTGAAGTGTATCGCTCCCTGTATTTTTTATGTCCAAAAAACACCTTACATAAACCAAATAGTTACCGCTAGCTGGCTTTACGCTATCTATTTGAATGTTAACTCCCTCTAAAGCTATGTTAGAGTTGCGCATAAGGCTGGCACCATCAAATGTATAGTTCTTAACCGCTGGAAAAGCACCTAGATCCTCCATTAGCTGTCCACCTACCATAATAGTATCCGCACGGTATATTTCAATAGCAGTTGGGCTATAGCAGTTAGCACTTAATGGTGTGTGTTTTACTAGCTGTAAGGTTTCGTTAAAAATAGCCACCTCATTGCCCCTCCTAACGGCAACTTGGTTAGCTGTTGTTGCCAACTCTAGGTTAAAGCCTGCTAAATTGTGGTTAGCTTGATGCAACAAGGTAAGCGTACTGTCATAAACTAACAGTTCTGTATTGGTTAGTACAAGCAAATTACCATTAAATGACCGTAGAGTTAATAAAGAATCGCTTGGCTGCAACAAAACAGAATCGATAGTAGTACCATTAGGGCCAAGCCAAGCAAGCTCCTTTAAATTGGTGATGCCATACACTTTGTTACCTAAGTTGGCAATGGCATAAATATGCTTGTATGTTGTAAAAACAGGAAATAAAAACCCTGTAGGATCGGGATAGCCACCAGTGCTATCTATAAAGCCCAGTGTATCATTAAAATACCAAAGCTGCTCGTGGTTACCTAGTAAAGGATTTTGTTTACTTGTTGCCAATACAGCATAGCTGCCATCAGCCAATTCTAGGGTTTGCCTTAGTTCGGTACGTTCTAATAGCTGGTAGTCAAAATAGTGCCGCTTAACTATGTTCAGCTCAGTATCTAGTAGCGCTATCCACATCCTAAATTCGAAATAGTCACCCTGCCAAATAGTGTCGTTGCCACAAGCCATAAAGCCTCCATTTTGGGAGGCTATTACATCAATAGGACTGGCATTATTATTATCGAAAACAGCATGGCTTATCCCACCACTAGTATTCATCAACGCCAACGAACGATTGGACAACCTTAAGCCATCATAGGGCATCATTTGTTGCTCAAGCAATACAATGAACTTATCGTTACCAATGTAGTCGAGTGACTTTACTTTGGTACCAAATTGCGCAGTTGGCACGTTCTCAATAAGTTGAGCATAAATAGAGCTACGCCCACAAAGCAATAAGCAGAAAGAAAGAAAAAGGGATAGGCTACGCATTTGATAAATATAATCAAAGAAACTACTACATAGACACTTACTAAAGTACATAACTTGACAATTTCTATTCTTGTCTTAATTCACCAATACCTTTCTTTTACCTAACACACGCTTACCATCTATAAAGTGAAAGAAGTATAAGCCTTTGTTTAGTTCGGCTGTTTCTACCCTTGTATTACCAGTAGTCAGCCTTCCTACTTTCACTTCTTTACCAATACTGTTATACAGCTTATAAGTAGCTTGGCTTAGTTCGTTAGGTAGTGAAATGGTGATGGCATCGGTTGTGGGGTTGGGAAACACTGTTATTGCTAATGCCTTTCCTTCGTTATCTATCCCAACACCCTTTTCGTAGTAGTAAAACTCACGGTTGTTTGGCTCGTAGGTGTTGGTGTTCTCGTTCCAAGTCCAGTGTTGAATATGCGTTACCTTGTTACTGGCATTGTAGGCTAGGCTATCGCGCTCACTCGGTGCATATATATTATCTGCTGACGACCAATTTTGACGTAAGCGCTCAACAGCATTGTTTTGAGCATCGAAAGTGGTTTGGGTCCTATTTTGGAAAACATAGGCGGTATCACTCCAATTATCGAAGTAAGAGGTGCTTATGTTGCCTTGTGCATCATACTCATTTCGAGTTTGAAAGCTGTTGTTCCAAATATTGTTATTACTATCCCACAGCTGAAATTCGGTAAGAGTTACATCACCAGAAGCATTGTAACTGTAAAGCTCTCTGCGAAAATTAGTCCAGTTACCACCCTGGTACAGTTCTGAAACACTCTCCGTTCGTTCTCCATTGCTGTTATAGGTATAAGTGAAGCGCTGTAGGGGTACTAACGAACCGCCAGCATCTTTTTCATCTATCTCATAAAGGGTAACTCCATTAGTACCAAAAGTCCATGTTTCAAAAATGGTTTCGTCCCAATCGTTGCCATCCCATTCGCCATATACCGACTCTGTTCGGTCGCCATTAGCATTATACGTATTCCTTCTTCGCCTGTCATCCTCCCAAGTATTGATAAACCGTTCTTGCACCAATTCTAAAAGTGGGTTGCCTTGTGCATCAAATACATCCACCGAACGGTTAAAGGCCGACCATTGTTGGGCAAGGATGTTGTTTTCGTAGTTGGTTTTAAACAAGGTATCGCCATTTGTGCTGTACTCGTATAAACTACTATCAGTACCCAAATAATTGCTGGTAGAATCTTGCCAGGCATCGGCACGGTAACCAGTTAACACACTTTGCGCTAAACCAGTAAACACACTGGCGAAAAGAAGAATAATGAAAAGTAAGTTGAGCTTCATGATGATGTTTTAAACGTGGGCTTGCAGTATAGATGAACAAGCTTAAAAAAGGGTTGCAAGGTCATGCCTAAGTAAACCTAATTTTAGACGAACGAACTAACTGCATACACTACAAATAGTCACTTCTCACAGTGATATAATAGCTTGCAAAAAGACCGAATGATCATCTAAACACCTCCATCGCAGTGTGTGCTGGGTTTCCTGACAAATAAACTGAGCTGAACAGCTATGCAATGTGGCATTGCAAATACCTACCGCCTGTGGCGGGAAAATGGCGAACGCATTCTAAAATTCGCTCGAGTGTTTTGCTTATCACTAATTTAACCGCCGTGCTTAAAGACATTTAAGATCAGATGCAGAACAATATCTAACCGGTATATGCCTGTAACTTTATCCTCTTCAAGTATTGGGGCATAGTTATACTTTCGCAAAGCCACCGCTATGTAAGTACGTACCCATAGTATCCATATCAATACCCCGATCACCCAACTTGAAGGTTAGCAGACTAGGGAAGCCGCTTCTGGTGGTAACCTTATCTACTAAGCATTCTACTGGGGAAAACTAGCTCTCTGGTGATATAGATCTTGCTGTCGCCGTTGTATCGCTCAATAGTAGACTGGCCGTCGTTTTACTCAAAAATAAGAACTGACTTAAACAGAAAGCCAATTTCTTTAAATTACTATAGCTGCGGCTGGATACGGCGTAGCCTTTATAGCAGTTTGGCGCAATATCTTCTGTTAAAGAAATTAGCTGCTCTAAAATCTTTCCTTAAACTTTTCTAAAACGGCACATCATCATCAGCACCATCGTTCATCCGACTGCTACGGGTAATGTGGCCAGTATAGTTATCTTCTCCTTCTGGGAATGGAGTTCCGCCGGGGCCACCACCTGGGAAGTCGCTAAAGAAATCACTTTCTAACTCAGTGAACTTGGCGAATTTACCAATGAACTTGGCGTAGACGCTCTTCAATGCACCATTCCTGTGCTTGGCGACTATTATCTCTGCGATACCTACGGTGCTATTGCCGCTTTCATCTTCAGTTATCCCATAGTATTCCGGTCGGTAAAGGAATATTACCAAATCGGCATCTTGCTCTATCGCTCCTGATTCACGAAGGTCACTAAGCATTGGTTTCTTATCTCCACCACGCGTTTCTACCGCACGACTTAACTGCGATAGTGCTATTACAGGAACATCTAGCTCTTTAGCAATACTCTTAAGTGAACGTGATATAGCACTTATCTCTTGCTCACGGTTACCACCGCCTCGGTTATCACCACCACCGCTCATCAGCTGCAAGTAATCGATAACGATCAATTGAATATCGTGCTGCATTTTCAAACGACGACACTTGGCCCGTAGTTCGAAAATATTGATGGCTGGGGTATCATCTATAAATATCTTGGCATCGCCAAGGGAATCGATCTTAGTATTCAACTGGGTCCACTCAAATGGCTCTAGATTACCCTTACGTAGTTTGTCTGATGGTAATTCTGCTTCTGCTGATATCAAACGATTAACCAACTGACGATTACTCATCTCCAGCGAGAAAACAGCTACTGGTTTCTTATAATCTACCGCAGCATTACGTGCAATGGACAGCGTAAAGGCCGTTTTACCCATACCTGGACGTGCCGCTACAATGATGAGGTCACTCTTCTGCCATCCGCTGGTCAATCTATCCAATTCTGCCAAACCAGTAGGCACGCCTGTAAGGCTATCTTCATGATCTTTTAGGCTTTCTATCTGCTTCACCGCCTTGGTAAGCAAGTTGCTCATGCTCTCGTAACTACGGCGCAGGTTCTGCTCAGTTACTTGAAATAGGTTCTGCTCTGCTCTATCTAAAAGGGTGAAAACATCCACCGTATCATCATAAGCATCGTGTATCACCTTATTTGATATGGTGATCAGCTCTCGCTGAATGTACTTCTGCGAAACTATACGCGCATGGTGCTCTACATTGGCAGCCGATACTACACGGTTGGTCAGCTCAGCTATGTAAGTAGCACCACCTGAATCATCTAGCTTACCTAGATCTTTAAGGCGTTCTTTAACTGTTAAAATATCAACGGGTTCAGCCTTACCGAATAGGTCGAGAATTGCCTCGTAAATATGGCCGTGACGGGTATCGTAAAAACTCTCTGGCTTAAGAATATCGATAACTACCGATACCGCATCTTTCTCCAACATCATTGCCCCAAGTACAGCTTCTTCTAAGTCGCGCGCTTGTGGTTGTAGCTTACCTTCGCCCAAAGGGCTAGGTGCATTGCTACGGCGATTGGTCTTCTTAAAAGTATCTTGCCTGAAATCTAAAGGGTCTGCCATGGTTTTACGTCTACAGTCCTCGGTTTATCGAGGGGTACAAAAATACTCCTTCAAAGCTCTGTGTCAAGCGTAAAATTTTCTTTAAAAAAGTATCCACAGGGCTAAGGCTAAGTTTAGCTGCTAAATGGCACACTACTTTTTTTTTTGCACACTGAACGCACACTTAATCCACATCAGAAAACTTGCTGGTAACAACAAGATGACAGCGTGCCAGTAGGTAGCTAATCCTGAATATGAAGCAGCACAGCATCGGCCAGCATATCTGCCGCTCCCTCCTTTTCGCGAAGCCATAGTTCAGGTTCCAGCAACTCTAACTCTGCTAAGGCAAGTTCATCTTTGTTGTCCCACAGCAGGTCTACTCGGGCATATATTGGCAGGGCATCTACTGCGTGAGTAATACGCTCGGCCAAGGCTATTTCTTCAGCAGAAGCAGTATAGGCATGCACCGTTCCCCCAAAATCATCTTGCACACGGAAGTCGCCAGGCTTGGCTTTCTTCAGAACGGAGTGGCTGTATTTTCCTCCAAATACCATGTGCGACACTTCTCCTTTGCTAAGCACTTTATCTTGAAAGGGTTGTAACAGCATCGTCTCGCTGGTACTTAGTTTAGCAAACGCCTCTTCGTGCTCGGCAATATTATCGGCATTCAGCTTATAAGTATGCCTTGCTGCCCCAGATATGGCTGGCTTAAGTATGCTTTTCTGCCAACCTGTAAGCTCCACTAATTGCTGTAAAGTGCGGGTATCCCCTTGCTCTATCAAATAGGTATCGACTATATTGATTCCCTTAGCTTCTAGGTCAAGCAAATAGCGTTTATCCATATTCCAATAAATGGTTTCAATAGGGTTGATGAGCTGAGTTTGCGTTTTCACCATCTTCAACCATGCATAGAATTCCTCCGCCCTATCAAAATAATCCCAAGTGGTTTTGAAAATGGCGTATTGGGTCGAAGTCCAATCAAATTCGGGGTCGTCCCAAGCTACTCGGTTCACTTGTAATCCGCGGCTTTCTAAAGCCTTCTGTAGCAAGCCATCTTCCAGCAGCACATTTTGCGTGTATTCGCTGGTATCAGCGGGACTTATGTAATCTTTAGCTGTAAGAATGGTTACGTGATAGTTGGCTTTGCTCATGCAGCTAAGATAAGCAGGCCGCCTATTTGAACAGGTGGAAATGAAAGATAAGTTTCAATTTTACATTACAAGCCATCATCACATACGGTATCATTTAGTATTTTCAGAGCTTCAAAACAATACACACCACAAAAGCCATCATCATGGACGACCAAAAACCAGAGCCCCAAGAAGAAGTGCCAGCACAAGAGGAACAAGCAACAGAACAAGAACAAGCTGCAGGCCATGAAGGACTAGAGCAGGGTCTAGTAATAGACTACAAAATGCGCCAGGCATTTACAGAGGCAAAGCGGAAAGATAGTAACCTGACTTACGGGTTCGTTGCTGGAATTGTAGCTATGCTGGTATCTGCATGTATATGGGCGGCAGTAACCGTTAGCACAGGCTACCAGATAGGGTATTTAGCATTAGGTGTAGGTGTATTGGTGGGCTTCTCCGTAAGATTTGCTGGTAAAGGGGTAGATCCTCAATTTGGAATAATGGCAGCCATTATGGCCTTCTTAGCCTGTGTGATAGGTAATGCTATGAGCATGATCGGCTTTTTTGCTTACGACCTAGACATCACCTTTTTTGAAGCGTTCGACATGATAGATCTGGCCTTGATACCAGAAGCCATGATAGCCAACTTTGACCTGATGGATATATTATTCTACGGATTAGCCACATACGAAGGCTTCAAGTTCGGTTTCGACGAAATATCGGATGATGAAATACTTGACGGCATAGCCGAAGCAAGAGCCCGCGCAGCAAATTAGTCGGTTTTACTACCTTAGTAAGGTAATGAAATACCTACTATCGCTTATTTTACTATCGCTAATTGTAAATACTGCATTTGCTCAAATAACGATAACCGACGACGACCTGCCAGATGGTAATGAAGAGTACATCTACTCTCAAGCTATATTAAACCTTAGCGTATTTCAGAACTATGCTGATACGGACACTAATTATAATTGGGATTTTAGCGACTTGATACCTAGCAGACAATCTGTAGAGCGTTATAACTTTTCATGGCAAACCATTTATGCGCTCTTTTTCTTGGGTTTCGACAAATTCGGGAAAGAAGAGGGCGACATCACCTTTGGGGGCTTTGGGTTAACCGATGTACAAACTTTTTATGATAAGAACAGCAGCCGAATGCGTGCTGAAGGTTTGGGTTTCCGATTTCAAGGCATACCCATTCCAGCATTTTATAGTGATGAGGATGTAGTATATAAGTTACCACTTGAATATGGCGATAGCGATGTAAGTAACTTCAGCCTGAACGCTGGGATACCGGGCTTTGGTTCGTTTGATAGAAGCGGACGCAGACAGAACGAAGTAGATGGCTGGGGCACCGTAACCACTCCCCTAGGCACTTTTGATTGCATCCGACTAGTTAGCGATGTAAACCGCACCGATGCACTTACTATCGACAGTTTCACCATCCCCATTCCTATTATAACCCGCAGCTACCAATGGCTGGCCAAAGGCAAAGGCATTCCGGTGTTAGAAGTAACGGGTAATGTATTGTTCAACTTTTTCATCCCTACTAGTGCTAGATATAAGGATACGCTGTTGATCAATAATATCGACTTTGTAGCAGATACCCTAACGCCGCTAATTAATGAAACTGTTCAGCTAACTAATACTAGCCAAGTACCGCTGAATACTTTACCTACTTATCAATGGAGTATCACACCTTCAACCTACACGTTACTGAATGGCAGCACCTTAAGCGATGATAACATATCCCTAAGTTTTCAAGAAGCAGTTCCCTATGCGGTTCAGCTATTGATGAACAGTAGCCTAGGCCAATTCGACACCTTAAAGGTGAACTATATTGAACCTATAGACCCTACAGTGGCCATTGAGAGTATCAGTTCCGCAGAAATAAAACTATATCCCAACCCTGTAAGCGATGCCTTTACGGTAGAAATACCTAACAGCTGGCAAGTACAAGCTTGGGAATTACGAGATACAGCTGGCAAGCTAGTTAAGAATGGAAAGGGTAGATTACGAACGTTAAACGTATCAGACCTAGCCACGGCTCAGTATACCTTACTGCTTCGCAATACAGAGCAGCAAACAGTAGCTATACAACTACAGAAACTCTAACAACAATTTACTCTTCACCCAGTTGCATAGTAGCATCACGATAGTGGTCAATTAGCTTTTGCCGTTCAGTAATGTGCGCTACATCGGCGAAAGGTATTGGGTCGCCAATACTCATTCTTAAGGGCTTACCCATTTTATTACGAAGCTCGTGCATTAAAAAACCTAGACGCAGATTCATATGGATATGACTGGCCAGTTGAAATATGCGACTATTCTGCCCATGAACAAATATGGGAACTACCGTGGCTTTGGTATCCATCACCAGTTTCGATACAAATCGTCGCCAAGGGAAGTCTTCTGCTTTACCAAATGGATTTCTGGCTGTGGCTACCGCTCCACTTGGGAAGATCAGAAAAGCCTCACCATTGCGTAGTCGGTTAATTGTAGTTTCACCCGCTTGCCTATTATTCTCTTTGGCCTTCGGGTCTTTAGTGAAATCAATAGGTACTAAAAAGTCTTCCACCTGTTCCTCTTTAGCTAATACTCCATTAACCATTATAAAAAAATTGGGCCGCTTAAGCGCGACAATATGTGCTAGCGCCAACCCATCGGCCACCCCAAAAGGATGATTGGCTACGAATATTACTGGCCCTTCTTTGGGTACTTTATCTAGTTGCTCTTGGCTATAAACTAATTCAAGTCCTAGCTTTTCAATTACAGTGCTCCATATCTTCTCCTTGGGCAAGTGCATGTTACGCACCTCACGATAGAGTTTATCAAACTTCAATCGCCCGCTAGCGATCTCAATAGCATTGATAATAAGCCGAGTAAGGAATGGATCCTTAGGGTCGGCGTAGGTCAGTTTGGGTTTCTCCCCAAGTTGCTTGTAGTTCTTATCCAAGTCAAGAGGTATTGTTTCCGATGCTAGTATACATAAAGCATTTTGGAAGTGGAAATAGGTTTCACTCAGAAAAGAACAAGCAGTAGTTATTACAGAACTATTGCTCCGAAATTCTACGCTAAGGTTCTCTAAACAACTTACCATTTCACCCTACCCTTTTAACATCATTTAACATAGTGTTACCCTTTGCTTTTTGTAACTATATTGCAGTTACGGTGAGATGACTACAAAACTTGGAGGCTCATGAAACATTCGGATTTCCTTTGGCTAATTTTACTAATAGTTGGGTGTTCAACCCCCGATAGCGATATATCTAACACCCCATACGATCCTAAGTATGGTAACTTACCTACAGCTTTGGTTAATAGCTTAGAGCAGATAAGTGAACCCCCAACCAAATTCACCTTCTCAGCAGATGAAGAACAGACCTTTGTGAGTGAAAAAGGGACGCTCGTATTAATTCCAAAAAATGCTCTGGTAGATGAAAATGGTAATCCACCCCAAGGCGAAGTTACCTTGGAATTGAAAGAATACTTTGACCCTGCCGAAATGATATTGGGCAACTTGCAAACTATGCACAATGGGCAGCTACTTGAAACCAGAGGCATGCTTTACACCGAAGCTACTGATGAAGCGGGTAACCAACTACAGATAATCCAAGGTAAGAACATCCGCATGGAGGTTATAGAAAATGAAATGACCCCGCTAAGCCCTGCTGATGAGCATAGTAGTGCTAGTGGTGGATTTAGTTTACCAGTTGAGACCGACTCTTCCTTCTCCTATCTTGTATATATTAAAGCCATTTTAGATCAGCCATCCGATCGAGCAAGTACAGCTAAAATATTTAGCGGAAATAGAAAGGAGGATGGGTCAATGAATTGGGACATAGTTACAGAGCAAGATAAGCGCTTGATAGCATACCCCTTATTAGACATAGCTAGAAACCCATATAGCGGAAACAGAGAACGGTGCTTCGATCATTATAACCAATATTCTGACTTTGGCGGTGAAGGCTCTGGTCCAGAGTATTTCGAAAAATTTATGGAATATGAGGGTACTTTAGTGGCCACTAAAGAGTTTGCTGAACGCTATTACATACTCTGTGATCAAGATATTTGGCGCCTTTATAGCCAAAACATAGATAAAAAAATGTGGGAGATAGATAGTTTGCTTCGAGATCAGTTCGTACTATCTTATGACTATGACATTAAGCGAAAAAGTGAACGATTAGCCTATATGATTGCGAATGGAGCGAAACGAGAGGATATAACAGAAAAGAAGGAGGAAATCGATCAAGGAAAAGAGATCTGGAAACTGTATAAAACCAGACTTGACGAATTTGTTAACGAAAGATTTACTACGGTAGATAACTCCCTGGTTACAGACTCCGCATACCTTGCCAAGGTACAAGCGATGAAGAGCAAAGTAGCAAAAGCACGAAAAAGGGCTGAAAAACAAGAAGAGCTAAGAACGGCAGTTGCCACTATTACCCAGCTAGGTTGGGTGAACGTAGATTACTTTTATAACAACGCCGATGCAATTGAACTAAAGCTTGAAGCACAAGCCAATGCAGATATTCAAATGATGCAACTTATCATCCCTGAACGGAACATTATGATGAGCGGCAATTGGGCCGACAATGGTAAGTTCTGGTTCACCAAAAAAGGTTCTGGATATACCCGATTACCTAAGGGTGAAGAGGCCGTTATTATAGCTATTGGTTTGGATGAAAATGACAAGCCTGTGTATGCCCGCAAAGACATTATCATTGGTAACGAAGAACTCGTGAAACTAAGCCCGCGTAACCTTTCGAAAGAACAACTAAAAGTAGAGTTGAAGAAGCTGAATACTGGTAAGCGGGATGAAGTGATCTAAACCACCCCAAGCGGTAACTCACTAAGTATTTCATTTCTTCTTTCCTGGATAGTCTAAATAATGTAGTGCTCTCAAAGCATTTATACAATGGTCGCCCCAATGGTGATGGAAACTAAAGTGAAGATCCCAAAGGCCTGATTCAATGGAGCTTTTGGTAGGCTTATGAGTTATCAGGACATAAGCACTTTTGATGTCTTTGTAAATATCCGATAGGTCATCAATAAGACAACCCAATGTCGGCAATTCAGGGTCTGCGGTCCAAGTTGGGTCAAATTGAACCCAGTAATAACTTCCAATTCCCAAACGGTCGCCAATACTTTTAGAAAGATCTCTTATTTCAGTATCAGTGTCTGGACTATCTTTTGACTCATCTAATTCGATTGTGGGAAGTTGCCATCCATATTTGTAAAGCTCTATCAAGAGCTCTTGTACACGCATGCAAAAGTTATCATTAGAAATAATAGACTCTTCCTCTTCTATAAGAGAAATATACTCTTTAGCAGCGTTAATAAAATTCTGAATAGATGGATGTTCAAGTCGCTTATTCATAGCCACCAAAAATACTAATACGATCTAAACCACCCCAAGCGGCTTATGCATTCTACCTAACACATTAGCGCTATCCACCTCTAGCCATTGGTTCAATACGTCGGCATATAGTCTACGGAAATCTACCTTGTATCTAAGGTCGCCGCGATCGAGGTCGGTTAAGTTCGGGGTGCTGTCTATTATGCCGGGGCGCTTTAGCTTACTGCCTATTAAGAATACATTATTGGCCGTTCCATGATCAGTTCCGTTGCTGGCATTCTGCTTCACTCGGCGCCCGAATTCGCTAAAGGTCATTATCAAAGTATCGTCAAATGTGCCCTGCTGCTTCAAGTCGGCCACAAAAGCGGAAACTGAATCGCTGTATTGCTTCAGTAGGTTGTTGTGTTTGCCTTTTTGGTTGGCATGTGTATCAAAGCCGCCCATGCTTACATAGTATACCCGCGTTTGCATGCCGCTGTTAATGAACTGTGCCGTTTGACGTAATCGCCCAGCCAATTGACCTTTGGGGTAGGTATAGTCTTGTTTATACAATTTAGCAGTATCGCGAATGTATGCGGCCGAGCTATAGGTATCAGCCATTGTTTTATAAAGAAAGCCTAAGTCGCCTGTGCTATCCGCAATGCTAGTGCTACCATCCACCAAAGCCTGAAAATATCGCTCACGCGTAGTATTGTACAACTGCATACTGTTAGGTGTAGCCAAAGCATTATGCTCCTCCCCTTTTACTGCTAGCGATAACGACCGGTCTATCTCCAACACACTATGTGGATTTTCGCAATGGCTATCCAAGTAGCGGCCTATCCAACCTGTGGTTAAGAATTCATCAGAGTTACTAGCCGAATGCCATATATCCATACTGCGGAAATGCGAACGGTTGGGATTCGGGTAACCCACGTTATTCACTACCGCTAGTTCACCTTTATCGTATAGGTCACGCAAGCCGATCATACCAGGGTTAAGCCCTTGTTCTTCGTTCAGTTTCAATACTTCGCCAGCCTTTATTCCCAGAACTGGACGCAGCTTATAGTAGTCGTCGTTTCGGTAAGGTATTACAGTATTCAGTCCATCATTACCGCCACTAAGCTGTATTACTACTAGGCGCTTATAGCCTTTCAATTTATCTGCTGCCAGTAATTGAAACGGATTAAGAAATAAAGGCAACATCATACTGCCCGATACCAATCCTGAATTCTTTATAAATCTTCTTCTATCCATCTTAGCACATTTGATATTCAGGTAGTGAAACAATAGTGATGATGGTACCCCACAGATCAGCCTCATTCTGCAACATGCTGGCTGCACCAGGGCTCAGTTGGGCTTGAAGTAAGGTATAGGTAAGGTTTTGTGGCGAGAAGTCACCCTGCAAGCTCTTTTCAAAATAGGCCTTATCAGG
>CAYGTK010000059.1:0-4579 GCA_964352775.1 uncultured Chitinophagaceae bacterium | reverse complement strand
CTTGGCGTTAAATCGTTTACCGAAGTTGTTCTGCATGGCCATTTCCATATTCTCGTCCGCCAATCTATCTTCTGGTGTATCACCTTTTTCAGCATAAGCAATTACGCCTTCGTTCAATAGTATCGATGCCAGTTTAAGGCGAAGCGTGAGTGTACTGCTATCTATCCAGCGCTTACCACCAGGCCACCCCGCCACATTAGGTGGATAGAAAAGCACCTGCCCCAATAAACGTTCGGCCATTATCACTGTATTCACATCACCATAGCGTATATTGAATTGCACTTGCAAGCCTACCAGTAATTCTACTGGCGATTTTATCTTCTTCCCTACATGCTTGGCATCAAAGAACCATTTGCTGTTAAATAGGTATTGCAACGTTGCGGCAATATCGTAGCTGTTATCATATAGCTCTTTTGCCAACCCCTCTACCTCACTTTCTTCTAAAGTATAGTTCACCAGGTACTTGTACAGCTTGGTAGCAATGTACTTAGCCGCTCGCTTATCTTCCAGAACGATGTTTACAATATCATCACCGTTCCAGTTACCCGTTTTGCCCATAAAGGTCTTCATTCCATCATCGTGAAATTTCTCGCGGATAACGAAAGTCCCATCTCCTTTATAGCTCCAACCCGTAAATGCACGGGCGGCTTCTTTAATATCTTGCTCGGTATAATTATCTCTACCAATGGTGAACAGTTCCAGCAATTCGCGAGCAAAGTTCTCATTGGGGGCCGCCTTCTTGTTCTGCTTGTTATTCAAAAAATTGAGCATAGCTGCTTCGCGAGCTACAGCTTTAGCTAGATCACCAAAATTACCCAGCGCATGTTTGCGGATGGTGTTGTTCAATGATAGTAAATAGTCTGTCCGTTCTGTTCTACAAGCAAAGTGACCATGCCAGAACAGGGTCATCTTTTCGCGCAGCACCTCATTGGTATTGGCCATTTGCATCAGCCAATCTACATTCGTTTGTCGGTTCACCTTCTTCTGCTTCTTTTGCAGGTCGCGCTTTTGCTCCTTGGTCAGGTCTTTCCTACTCTCAGGCATCCAACTTAGGTCGGCCTTTAATGGTGTGCTAGTTTCTGATAGCTTGAACAGGTCGTTCACGTTACCTTTTAGCCCTTTTTTACTCTTCTGCTCTAAGACTTTCGCGCGTATCCCAAAGCCCGCTCTGGCATATAGGTGCTTTATCTTTTCGGTGGTGGTTTGGTTAGTCATTGTTGCTTTAGACGTAGATAGACTCACAATGTTTAATTAAGTTGAAAATTTAGTTAGAAAGCTATTGATAGCCAACAATGTCAAGAGATCACCTTCTCAAATAACAACAGATAGAGCTTGTGTGCTTTCACTACTAACTTTCATTCTCCTTTTTCCTTATACTTGCTCTATGGAACAAGCAGCAGCAGAGGGAGCAACAAAAGTGGTTGACGTAGAACACATCAGTCAACTTAGTGGAATGGACGGCACAGCAATGGCCGAGGCTATAAAAAAGGGCGAACTAAGCCCTGCAGATGCCATTAGCGCCACCCAAGAACGGGTAAAAGCCGCAGAGCCGCAGTTGAACGCCATAGTGAGCGAGAATTACGAGCTATACAGTAACAACTACACTAAAGAAGGAGTATTTGCAGGAGTGCCCATGTTCTTAAAAGATTTGGTGAGTATAAAGGGATTCCCCAACCGATTTGGGAGTGCCGCCGTACCCAATACCATTCGGAAAAAGACCGAACCATCGGTACAACAATTCCTCACCGCAGGCTTTGTTTCCGTTGGTAAAAGCGCCACTAGCGAATTTGGGTTATTACCCAGCTGCGAAACCTATGTGAACGGCATAACCCACAACCCCCGTCACCTAGACTATAGCACAGGTGGATCGAGCGGTGGTGCGGGTGCTTTGGTAGCTGCCGGCATTACCCCAATGGCGCATGCTATGGATGGTGGTGGATCTATCCGCATACCTGCGGCATGTTGTGGCTTGGTGGGCTTCAAGCCTTCCCGCTTTCGTATGAAAGGCTCTTCTACCGCAGCCCTTCCTGTAGATCTTGTTACCACAGGGGTAGTTACTAAAACCGTTCGCGATACCGCCAACTTTTGGGCAGCTATGGAGCAAGACTACCAAGCAAAAAAGCTACCTCCTATTACCCATGTAAAGGGAGCAAACAAACGTCGGTTAAAGATCGCCATGTTCACCGAAAACCCTGCGGGGGTTGATGCGGATGCAGATGTAAAACAGACCATTCACCAAGCGGGAGAACTTTGTAAGCAACTGGGCCACGAAGTGGTGCTAATTGATAACCCCTACACCGATAAAGTACTGTTCGATTTTCTGGTCTACTATGCCTTTTTAGGATGGGCCAGCAACACCTTTGGCCGCATAGCCATGCACTCTGGCTTTAGGGCTAAAAAGACGGAGCTATTCAGCAAAGGGATGCAAGAGTATTTCCCAAGAATGAGCCTGATGGCCCCAAGTGCTTTCCGACGCTTACGCAAGGCTGTACCCAAGGAGTACAACAAGCTTTTTGACACCTACGATGTATTGCTGAATCCCGTGCTGTTAACCCCCACACCAAAGCTGGGTTACTACGGCACCGATGTGGATTTCATTAGCCAAGTTATGCGATTGAACAACTACGTGAATTTCACCATCATCCAAAACACCACGGGCGCACCAGCTATGTCGTTACCCATGGGTAAATGCAGCAATGGCCTGCCCATTGGCGTGCAGTTTGGTGCACAACTTGGTGATGACAAGACTTTGTTAGAATTGGCTTTTGAGTTGGAGCAGGCTGGTGGGTTTGTTTGGTGAGCAATGAAGCTCTTTGGGATATATGCTAATATATTTTAATTAGCTTATCCGTTCTTACTAATTCATCGTTCACCCAGACTTTGTAAATGTACATACCGCTGGCAAGATTAAGTTTACTCAACGGAACCGTATTAAGGCCCTCTTCTATTTCATATTTAACTTCTCGGTTACCAGCTAAGTTGTAAAGTAATACTTGCCCACGTGCTGGCATTTCGATAGATACATCACCAGAAAATGGGTTGGGCCATAGCCTGACTTCTGACTTCTGTGTTCTGTTGTCTACTGCTGTTGGGCAGTTGTAAAAGGGCACTACCACTAAGGTATCTGTTCGTGTTTGGCAGCTGTATTGTATGCTGGAATCGACTAGGGTAAGGTAGTAGGTGCCAAAGGTATCGGCCTGTACCAGTACACGGCTGCTATCGTCCCCATTAAGGCCGTTGCCTTGCCACTGGTATTGCACGCCCGCTACGGGTAAGCTATCACCAAGGTATACTACCTTGGTGCTGTCGGCATCATCGGCGCAAATGTACACCGTATCGCGCCCAGCATTGGCTTGGTAAATACTCAATGGGCCAAGGTTGTAGTTGGGAAAGTTGGGCAAAGCATTTGAGTAATAACCTCCGGAATCTAGCTCTATACCTATCAATTGAAAATCGCACACACTTCCAATAGAATCAGGATAGTTAACTACACTCAAATAGTTCCTTTTTGCTGCCCTATCACTAACATAGTTTTGATAAAGTTTCCCGTTTGGTCCTAATTCACACTGACCTAATCTGTTGATTTTAAAGTCCGCCGGGCCATGCCATATCCCTATTCTAGTAGGTTGTAAAGAATCCAAATTACTATACTGAAATAGCACACAAGATCTAGATTGTGGTGAATAGAACGCAGTTGTCATTGATACGTACAAGAGATTATTGTTTGGAGAGTACTCGCAGCTATACGGCCTCATTGCAGACTCATCGGCATTATACAATATCTTATCAGCATTAATATCACCATTGCACCGATTAAAATAGAATGATTCAACCATCTCTTCGATTCCCAGAGCAATTGAAAATCTATCGCCCGTCGATGTAACGTCAAATTCTAAGTGTGGGTAATTTATTGTATCGCAATAGACCGTTCCAGCAATAGACTCTTTGAGCTGAAGGAGTTTGTCGTCACTGAAGAGTATTGAATAGAACTTATCTGAGCATCCCCCTCTATTAGGTCTAGGTTTTAATAACAGCCACCAATCTTTACCATTCGCGTGTTTTACCGCTGTCCAACCTTCAAATACATTTGATAAGATCCCTGAAATACCAAACTGATCTAGAACTGGTTCGTTTATAAAAACATAACTAAATGTATCCGCTAAAGAGTTATAAGCAATCTTACTATACAATGCCCTAAAACATAAATGGCAACTCGGCTTAAAGCTCATGTGAAAAAGGTAATACGTATTCTCTTCTTTTCCAGGAATCACAAATGCCCCTGAGGCGGCGGTACTAATCACATCGAGCGCAGTCGAAGTATAAATAACCTCATTGTTTTTATCTCGTAGACCTCCATACCAATCCAAGTAAAAAAGTAATTCTCCATCGTAGCTGGAAAAAGAAGCAGCAATTTCTGAACCAGGGCAATTAGAAAAAAATGGTATTACCGTATCGTTCTCAAATTTTAAACCAGAGTTCAACGGAAACACCCAATTAGCATCGTGCTTAGCTTGACCAAAACAAACCAATGGCAGTAAAAGAAGGGCAACTATCCATTTCATAATACTAAGATAAAGAA